>DASVRY010000564.1:0-8931 GCA_036388395.1 Chthoniobacteraceae bacterium | reverse complement strand
CGGTGATCTCGAAGAGGGAAATGGCAGTCCCTGTAAGGGTTAGGTCAGTAACTCCTGCTGTCGTGTCGGTGAAGGTCAGCAAGCCAGGGCTGTTACCTGGGGCCAAGGTGCCGTTTACGGTGGTGTCACCCGCGATGAAACCCGAGCCGCCGAGTGTAGCGCCGCTAGCGACGCTGACAGTGCCGGTGCCGGTTGCAGAGGACCCAGAGCCGTTATTGGCAATCAGTGTGCCGCTCGTAACCGTGGTTGTGCCAGTGTAGGTATTGGCGCCCGAGAGGATCGAGGTGCCGCCCGCGCCGTTGCGCACGAGATCGCCGTTGCCGGAGATGATACCTGTGAAGGTTTGAGTGCCGGAGGTGTTGCCGAGGCTTAGCGCGGAGGCGGTGGCCGAGCCGTCAACAATGCCAATGTTGTTCTCGAGCGATCCGGTGCCGGTGAGGCGGATAGTGGCGACGCCAGTATTGGTGCCGAGAGCATAACCGCCGCCCACGTTGGTGAGGACACCGTTGCCACGACCAAGGCCAATGTAACCGGCGACGCCGGCTCCGGTGTTAGAGAAGTTACCGGACAGTGTGAAGGTCGAGTTGCCGGCTGTCGTGATGAACTGTGAATTGCCGGTGGCGGTGCGCTGGAACTCCAAGGTGCTGCCCACGGATGAATTAACGCTCGACACGGTGCTGCCGAACAAGCCGACGCCGTTGGCGTTGCTCGTAGGGTTAAAACGGATCGTCGATAAGCTGCCGAGGGCGTTATCAACGCGGGCAGCGATTTGACCATCCTGGATCTCCACCGTGCCAGCGAAAGTGGTGTTAGCACTATTAATTGCAAACGATCGTGAGCCGTTGTTTGCACCGGTCACTTTCACAAGAGTGCCGGTGCCTGACAGATTACCCGAGTAGTTAACCGGACGACCGGTCTCCAGGCGGAGGAATCGACCGGCGGCTACGTCGATGTTGTTGGCCAAAACGTTCGTGGTGGTGTCCGCGTCGTTAGCGAAGAAGGCTCCGTTGCTCGCAAGGGTGGCAGCGTTGCCGTCGTTGATGGTGCTGTTGGCAGCCGCCGAGATCGTGCCGGTGCCAAGGATGCCGCCGCCGCCGGTTCCGGTGAAGTTGACGCTGCCCGTGTTGAGGCCGATTCGGTTGTTTCGGCCGACCGTCACACCGCCCGAGAAGGTGCTGGCGGTATTGGTGAAAGTGGTATCGCGCATCGAGCCATGATCCGCAAAGCCGGCGTTGATGCTGCCGGCACCAGAGATCAGGCCGTTGAAACGCAAACTTGAGTTCATCGAGCCAATATTCCACGTGTTGCCCTGGAGGTTCACGTTGCCGGCGATAACCGGGACGAGAAACTGGCTGGCGGCGCGGGTGACGGTCGAGGTGAGGTTGTCATTCAGCTGGATGGCTGAATTAACGGTGATCGTGCTGCCAGCATTGTTGTTCGTCGCGAAATTCAGCTGGGCAGTGCCGACTTCAGTCGCGTCAAAGATCAAGCCGACATTGCTGGTTAGAGATAGATCGATGTCATTGGTGGTCGCTCCTGCGTTGGTGCTCAGATTCAGAGCCCCGACTGTAAAGGTCTGAACGGTCGAGGCAGAGATGTTGTAAGCGCCAGCTGTGGTGAAGTTTTGAAAACTAGCCGTCTCGCCGATGCCATTCGGCACGGTGATCGGCGTCCAATTGTTGGCGTCGTCCCAGTTGCCGCCTGTTGCAACGTTCCATGAGGCTGATGCGGCTTGGACCGACGGATGAATCGCGACGAAGACCGCTAAGGATAGGGCCGGAATAAGGATGGTTTTTTTCATGCTGTAGGAGGGTGAGGGAACTTTGCAGACGGTTTTTGTGGGGGATATTGCCCTGCGGCAGGGCACGGCAGCAGGTATACGATTCAAGCGCGGGTTTGGATGAGCAGCGGCCGGAGTCACTGACTCAGAACCTAAGCGCTTGGTGGGCTGTCTTCCTCCTCGCCGCGGGTCAACGAGATGAAGGAGGGAAGTCGCCTTTCGATGGAGCAAGGTATCCCCTGGCGTTGAAGTGTCACCCTGTCCAATCGGCTAGGGGCAGACGGTACTACGAGGCGGCTTTCACTTTGTGAGAATCACCACTCTCCTACTTGGCACACAGCGGCCGAATATTCCTAGGCCAGAGAAGAGCCGCCGCCTGCTGTAGAGCTAGGCAACCGGTACCGCAGCGCCAACCCTTGGCACGTCTCTCAAGAAACGTGAAGGATGCCCCGCTGTACAGCGATGATGGCGGCCTGTGTGCGATCCTTGGCTCCGAGCTTCTCCAGCACATTCCCGATGTGCAGTTTCACCGTACCTTCAGACAGGCCCATCGCGTGAATGATCTCCTTGTTGCTGCGGCCGGCCACGATGTGAGCCAGCGTCTCCATCTCACGCTGAGTGAGGGTCGAGCGGGAGCGGCGCGCCTCGATCCGCTTTGCGATGTCTTCGGAAAAGGCGGTGCCGCCAAGTGCCAGACGACGGATCGCCCCGAGGACTTCTGAGCTCTCGCACGACTTAAGCAGATAGCCGCGCACGCCCGCCTGGACTGCTCGCCAGATGTCCTCCTCTCCCTCGAAGACGGAAAGCATGAGAATGCGTGCTTCGGGATCTTGAGCGAGAATAGCTTTTGCCGTCTCCACACCGTCCATGTCTGGCAGGCGGTAATCCATCGTTACCACATCGGGCTGGTGCTCTGTATAGTCTGCAATGGCCTGGGCTCCGGTAGAAGCCTTTGCCACGACCTGTAGATCACGCTCGCCGCGCATCGCTTCGGCGAGGCCGGTGCGGACCATGAAGTGGTCATCAACGATCAGGATGCGGGTGCGTTTGCTCATGAGTTTATCGCTCCATCATCGCGGTCGTTACCGGCGGTCAAAGGAATCGTGACGAGGACGCGCGTGCCCTTTCCCAGCGTGCTCTCCAGAAGGAGGCGCCCGCTCATTTTTTCGGTGCGTTCCTGCATTCCCTGCAAGCCGAAGTGCTCCGTCTCGTCGACCGATGCAGTTCGATCAAAGCCGCAGCCATCGTCGGCCACCTCCAGCACGACGCAGTCGTCGTGGAAGTCGAAGTCGACGGTGACTCGCGCGGGGGAGCCATGCTGAATGGCATTAGCTACCCCTTCGTGAGCGATGCGCAGGAGGTGATTGGCATGAAGGCGCGGGAGGCGATCCTCGCCAGGATTGGAGGTGATCTTCAACTCTACTCCCGCCCCGTCGGCGAGCGGGCGGACCAGCTCCTCCACAGCGCCGAGAAGGCCGAGTTCCTCAAGGGCCATGGAGCGTAAATCCCGGATCGAGGAGCGCGATTCCGCCCGGCTATGCCGCAGCATCCGCTTGGCGATCTCGAGTGATCTTTCTGCCTCCGCAGGTTTTTCTTTGAGGTGGCGCCCGGCGGTTTCAAGTTGGATGCTCATCCCGACGAGTTCCTGCTCCAGGGTATCGTGGAGTTCCCGTGCGATCCTCTGGCGCTCGCCGAGGGCGCTCTGGCGTTCCAGTTGCCGGCTGATGATCGCCATCTGCCGTGCGACTCGGCGGCGCAATGTCACCGCCCATGCGGTCGTGATGGCGGCAGCGGCGGCGGTTGCGCCGAGCACCCAGAGACTTCGTTGGGTATTCCACCACGGGGGCGCGGCGACAAGCCGAAGATCCTCGCGATTCCGCATGCTCAGGGTGAAAGTTCGCGCCTGGACCGGCAGCCGATAATCCTTGGTGAGCACCCCTTGGCAGACGCCGGTGACTTCCACGATACTCCCTGGCGTGAAGGGTAGCCTATCTGCCGCATCTCCAGCGCTCGGGAGGCGTGCCTCGAAAACGGTGTTTTTCGTCCGCAAGAGGCAGCGACGGGACTCTGGAGTCTGATATTGGTCCACCCACTCGGCCTGCAGAGAGACGAGTTCCGCCTCCTGGGTGCCTGAGAGGATCGATTCGACGGTCGTTGCGGTGGCCACAGGCGGCGGCCCCTGCCCAACCCTCCGGTAAATGGCGGTCTTGATTTCAGGTTTGAAGGGGCCGGGTTGGGGCCACCCCACGACGTCGACAATATCTCCTGGCTTCAGCGAGAGGGGCTGAGCGGTAGCCACCCGGAGCGCGCCATCATCAGCGCGCATGAAGATCCCGTTCTCCTGGTCTGCTGTCGTCACTGTGCCCCGCAGCCGAACCCGTGTTTTTGACGGGGAGTCCACCCGTAGAACCTGCGATAGCCGCGCCAAAGGAAGGCCGAAGAGCTCTTCTTCCGTGATTGAATCCAGCGGCCGGACGAACTCCGGACCGGGGATGACAAAGATCCGGCTCGTCATCTGGCGCCGGTCGTTGAAGGTGACAGCCGCGACTGCTCGCACGCGAATGGGCCCCACGCACCAAGTAACCGGCAGTTTCGTCGCTTCTGCCGCCTCCATCCGCGCCGCAAAGATGTGTCCTCCTGCGCGGATGGTGAAACCAGGCCACCAGTCGGTAAGCGTGCTCTCGATCTCGCCTTCAAACTCGACCCACTGGCAATCGAGGCCGGGCGCCATCAGCTCGTCAGGCTGCAAGTGGAGAGGTTGCACTTCTTCACCGCGGCCTAGAACCTTGATCTTTAGAGCGCCTCCGGCCGGTGCTTGGATCCGCGGGCGGAAGTGCCCCGCGCCAGTAACGCCTTCAATCTCAACCCGATCTCCAGCACGCAGACCCGTCGTCTCAGGGTGGGGCGCTAGTGAGGAGACGAAGATTCCGTGCTTGCCGTCATGCAGGACATTGAAAGAGGCACCGGGGATGCAGACGAGCATGATGCCTGAGACCCGCAACGGGCGCGCCTCGGCAGCCTCTGCGGGGCTCAGCGCGAGCACTTCCTCGATGGTGCGCAACGTCCCCTCCGCCGCTGCAGCCGCTTGAGCGAGCAGAAGAGTCAAGACCAGGAGGGGAGCGGAAGCCATGAGCGGGGGAGCAGTAGCTAGCAGGAGTTTCGCCACATTCGCAACTTCAGCCGCGTTTGCGCACGGCTGGTATTTAGTCGATGGCTAGTGAGGCGGAGACACGACTGCTCAAGAGAGTCACTGCCTGACCAAAGTGGCTTCAGGCCGGTGGGCGGAGTGAGCGGACCGCTGCTTCTGCCTCATGGGCGGCTTCGGTCCAACCTTCACGGGAATTGTCGTAGCGGGGAAAGTAAATCGGCGAGCCGATGCGCAGACGGATTGGACGCGGGCGCGGCAGAGTTTTACCGGGAGGAAAGGCGCTCCACGCGCCGGCGATATGGCACGGCACCACTGGCACATCGGTCCCGCAGACGAGCCGGCCAAATCCCGGTTTGAACGCGCCCATCTCACCCGTGCGGGAGCGGGTGCCTTCCGGGAAGATGATGAAGATGCAGCCCTCCTGGAGCAGGCGATCGCGAAGCTCTTCCAGTGAATGGGCGCACGACCGTTTGCGCCAGATCGGCAGCGCGTTCAGGCAGCTGCTGGCAAATGTCGCCAGCAGCGGCTGCTCGAAAAATGTATCACCCGCGGCGATCGGATAAACACAGCCGACGTGCCTGCAGGGTAGACTCGCGGCAAGGATGATCGCATCGAGATGGCTGCTGTGATTCGCGACAAGGACGAATGGCGGCTGGAGCGGCAGGTGGTGAAGGCCATCGACCTGGAGCCGATGATAGGCGGCGAGGTAGCCGCGGGTGGCCAGTCGCCAGCAGCTATTGACGGTGGTGGAGAGCAGCCCCGACTCGCGTTGCAGGCTCCGCGCGCGCTGCCGGGGCAGGAGGCCGAGGTCGTGGGCGGGCTCGTATTTCCAATCCTCCAGCATGCCTAGCTCCCGCTGAAAATCCGCACCGGCTGATCGAGTCCGAAGCCGCGGAAGTAGCCGACGTAGTGAAACACCGCCGGCGCGACGAGCAGCAGGCTGTCGAAGCGATCGAGCAAGCCGCCGTGTCCTGGAATGGTCGCGCCCATGTCTTTGATCCCTAGATCGCGCTTGATCGAGGAGAGCATCAGATCGCCGAGCTGCCCAGCAATGCTGACGATCATCCCGAGGGCGATCAGCTTTAGCGGCGTTACCCATTCCTCGCCCTGAAAGACAAAATGCGCGAGCACGGCGGTGAGCGCGGTGGTGGCGAGCAGCGCACCGAGCGCGCCGCCAATCGTCTTGTTGGGACTAGTGTTTGGCGCGAGTTTGCGCCGGCCGGTGAGCTTGCCTGAGATATAGGCGAAGACGTCGTTCAGCTCCACTGTGAGCAGGATCATCAGGACGATCGGGCGGAAGGCGACATCGTTCGCCATGTAGCCGAGGTGGCCGAGGCAGGTGCCGAAGAAAAGGAAGGCGAAGACGCCGAGCGCCACTCGCTGGATGTACCCCTTTGGCTCGTCCTGCAGGATCGCAACGGCGGCGACGATGATCACGGTCAGCGGGGTGAGGGCGAAGAAGAAGTTGTACCAGTGATCCGCGATGGCAAAGGTGACCGCGAGAATGCCGAGGCCGACGGTGGCACTCAGTGCGCGATGCCGGAAAAATCCTGTCGCACGCGCGAACTCTCGAAAGCAGGCGAGACTCAGCAGCGCGACCGCACCCATTGTCCAGGCGGCGCCGAGCAGCACCGGGCCGACGAGCAGCGGAGCCATCACCGCCCAAGCGACGGTGCGCTTGGTGAGCTCGATGTGCAGCTCCGGGCTGATCCGGCGGGTGGCGCCGAGCACCTTGATCACGGCAAAGGCGATTACCAGTCCCGCGAAGATGATCGCCGTGATCGCGACCGTCACCGGATGGTTGAAAGCGTCGCCCGCGCCGAAGAGCCGCTGGAAGGTGATTGCGTCCATCTTTCTACGCCGCCTGCAAAGCGCGTCCGATCCGCACCAGCCGCCGTACCGCGGTCGCGATGCCGCCGATGATGATCAGCCACAGGACCAACGCAGGCGCGCTAAACGGCCCGATCACTTGCCACGCGACGGGTGCGGCGCAGCACCAGAGCGCGGCGAGTGTCGCAAAGAACATCCGCTGCGGCTTGGCCATGGGTCCGCAGAATTCCTGGTGCGCGCCCGCGGCTTTACCAATCGCACGGACGTAAGCAACGAAGAGAGCCACACACGCGGCGACGTAGCCGAGCACCGGCACCGACGCCGCGGCATAGCCGAGGCCGATGAGCGTTGCGGCGTCGCTCACGCGGTCGGGCGCTTCATTGAAAAGCTCACCGACCCGGGAGCTGGTGCCGGTCTCCATGGCGACCATGCCATCGAGCATATTGGCGAGCAGACGGAGCTGGATCAGAGCCGCACCGGCAAACCACAGCCACCGGGCGTGCTCCGGCACCGACGCGGTGAGCGCCAGCGCAATTCCGGCAGCGATGCCGCAGAACATGCCAGCAACGGAAATCGCGTTTGCTGTGACGCCGAGTCCCGCCACCCATCGCGCTGCCGCATGAGACGCACGCAACTGCCGCGTGGCCAGCGGGCGGCGTTCAGGCTGATCAGGAGTATCCATCAAGTGGCGGCGGGGTGGCACTCTTGTATCTCCGTCAAATGTCCGAGAGGAAGCGCGGAACTCTGCTGCGTCTCCGTCGCCAGCAATGCCAAAGAGCGGCGGATCTCCTCGCGGATCACGATTCCCGGTCGCGCTGCTTCCAGCAATGCGATCACTTCCTCGGCAGTTGCGCAGCGTCGCGTCTTCAACAGCCAGGCACCGACGGATCCGGCGCTGCGGGAGTATCCCGCTTTGCAATGCACGAGAATCGTCCCACGCGCAGACTCCTGCGCGATCAGTTCCGCACCTCGGGCGAGCTGCTCCGGCGTGGGGCTCGTGAGATCCAGCACCGGCAGCGAGTGATACCGCAGAGCACGACACGCCGCGGGCGCGGAAAACTCCGCCGTCAGATCCAGCACGCTCGTCACACCGGCAGCCATCAGGCTGCCCGCATCCTCAGCAGTGGGCAAGGCGCTGATCCACACGTGCGGCGTGATCCTGCTCACGGCTGGCGTTTTCCCGCGGTAGTAGCGCCACGAGAGCCACTGTCCGACGAGCAGCGGGGCGAAGAGCAGCTGTGTCATCCGCGTGAGCTGACCCGCGTGCTTGCGATACATCACTGGGCCCCAGCCGCTGTAGGCAAAAGCCGCGACGCCACAGGCAAAGGCCGACCAGACCAGCGGGAAGGTCCACGGCCAGGAGAGCCGCGCGAGCTGGGAGCAGACGAGCGCCGCCACTGCATAGTAAATGGCCACGCGGCGGTTCGGCAGGTGTGGCTCCGTGCGTTCATCGAAGCGGTAGAGGTGCATTGCAATCGCAGCGAGCCAGAAGCCGCCGAGCACATCCACGAGATGATGCTGCCACGTGAGCAGCGTCGAGATTCCCACGAGACTGAACCACCCTTGCGCCGCCCAATTCGCAACTCCGCGCGTCTTCCGCAGGAACACCGCCGCGAGCAGCGTCCGCAGCGTGATGTGCAGCGAAGGGAAGAGATTGTGCGGCAGATCCACTCCATGGAGGACGGTGAACCACGGCCCGAACGCGCCATCCACCTGCGGCCGCGCGAAGGCAAACTGCAGCGGAATTGCGAGATAGCAGAGCGCCGCCGCGCCGATCGCGAAGAACATCCGCTGCGGATAGACGCGCAGCTCTTCCCGACTGGTGCAGAGAAACGGCGCGACGACGAAGAGCGCATCGATCGACCAGTAGGGGACGATCATCGCCGGGATCAGCGGCCAATGTTTCTCCCAGTCGAAGACCCACACCCCCACGTCGGGACGAAGGGCAGTGAAGTAGTTGCAGAGATTGTAGAGAACGACGAAGAGTAGCGACGTCAGCGCAGCCGTGCCGGCGGCGGCAAGCCAGGGCCGCTTCATGGCTGCACCCGACGGGCGCGCGACACGGTGAAGATGCCAAATTGATCGATGACCTGGGCCTCTTTCACAAAGCCGGCCTCGCGGACGAGCTCATCCAACTCCTCTTGAGTGCGGCGGCGCATCACCCATGGCTGAC
>DASVRY010000563.1:0-2743 GCA_036388395.1 Chthoniobacteraceae bacterium | reverse complement strand
ATGGTCGTGCGTGGCGACTCGGCAACAGCGTTTGGGATGTTCGCGGCGTTCTCGATCATCCGCTTCCGGCGGAGCGTGCGACAGTCTCGCGATATCGGCTTCATCTTCCTCGCCATGGCCGCTGGTCTCGGCGTCGGTGCGCGGCAATATCAGCTCGCCACTGCCACTACGATCATCGTCTGCGCGGTCGTTTATGTTTTCTCAAAGGCGGACCTCTTCGCGCCGATGCGGCTTTCCCATTACCTCCGGCTGCGCGTGACCAATGATATTGATTACGACGTGGCCTTCCGGGAGTGCTTCGGGCAGTTCCTGACGAAGTTCGACCTGATCTCCGTGGAGTCGATCCAGGCCGGCATGATGACTGAACTGCGCTTCGACGTTTCCCTCAAGGATGCAAGCAAGCCCGGCGCCTTCGTGGCGGCTCTTCAGCAGCTCAATGGGAACAACCGCGTCCTCCTGACCTCGGCTGCGCCCAACCCAAACATGGGCGAGTAAAATCGCCTTCCCCCGCAATGACTTCATCCCCCTCTTTTCTGCCACGTCAGCGCCTGAGCGGCGGCTTCACGATCATGGAGTTGCTCGTGGTGGTGGCGATCATTCTCGTGCTCGCGGCGATCACTTTGCCCGTCATTTCCTCAGTGCGTATGCGCGGAAACAAGGCCGTGGCGCTGAATAATATGCGGCAGCTCGCGGGAGCTCTTCTCACTTATGCGTCGCAAAATGACGCGACCCTGCCAGCTGAAGATTCCATCGGCACTGATACGTGGGGAAACGCAGCGAACCCGGAGAATCAGAAGGCTTGGTATAACTGCCTGCCACGGCTTCTCGGAGGCAAGGGCGTCGGCGACTTCGCCGCCGATCCGCGCGGTTATTATACGAGCGACAACCTGCTTTTCCTGCCCGGCGCAACCTATCCAGACAACGATAAACGACTCGTCGCGCCGCTGTTCGCGATCGCAATCAATACGAAACTCCAACGGAAGAACGAGGCCGGCATGAAGGAGCCGGTAAAGCTGAGCCAGATCACCGTGCCGCAGCGCACGGTGATGTTCCTCGAGCAGGGGATTCGAGGAGAGGCGAAAGCTTCGCCGACTCAGCCGAAATACGACGGGACTTGCAAAGGCAGCGCGAAATCATTCGTGGCGCGGTATTCGGGGCAGGGCGTGCTTACATTCATGGATGGCCATGCAGAAGCCTTCGAGGCGAAGGATCTCCTCACCGAGACGGGGAAGATCATCTACAACGGACCCGGCCAGCCGGTCGACGTGATCTGGTGCCGCACTCCGGAAGAGGACCCGAACAAGTCGCTGTAAGCGCTTACTCACGCGAGCGCAGAGGTATCTGCAGCTGGTACCGACATGCTTTGCTGGGGCTTGGCTTCCGTTCTTTATCTCCTATGTGCGGATCGTCCGTGCTCTGAACGCGGGCTCTGCATAACGAACATCAAGCCAAGATCGAGTGGCAGATGTTTCTACTTCGCGCCGGTGGGATGAGGATATTCGAGCAGGGACTGAAGCTCCCGCGATAGCGGGCTGATAGCGGCAAGCGGTTACTAATGACCGCGATTGTCGATCAGGGCCGCGGCTGGGAATGGTAACGAATGGAGTGGAGCACCCCTGTGGCGCATTGGACGTAGTCTGGAAGACCCTCAGCTCCCAAGCACATCATCCGGTGCTCCCTAAGAGAAGTGCACCCATGAGGACTTGAACCTCAAACCTTCTGATCCGTAGTCAGACGCTCTATCCAATTGAGCTATGGGTGCCTTGCCCGTCCGCAGACGGGACGGAGATAAAAGCATAGTTGCCCGGCCATGGCAACTTTTTCGTCGCGGAAAAAGCAGCGTTGGACTCAGCGGCCGAGCTGCTCGCGGAGATATTTCAGGGTGATCGCTCCAATCTTTTGCAGGCTCTCCGGTGCGAGCTTGTCCAGCGTGTCATCCGCGGTGTGCCAGTAGAGGAAATCGAAATCGATCAGATCGATCGTCGGGATCTTCACTTGATTCAGTGGCACGTGATCGTCCCAGATCGAACGATCGAAAAAGGAGAAATGCTTGCGAAGTCCAAGAGACTCGGCGGTGGCAAGGATACCGCTGGCGAGTTCCTTCGGTGAATCCGGCGATAGCGTTATCGTGAGATCCTTCTCGCCGATCATGTCCCAGAGAATGCCAAATTTGAACTTCGCAGCCCGCCCACTTTTGCGTAGATCTGCGGCGTAATAGCGACTGCCGTAGAGGCCATCCGTTTCCGTAAATTGCGCAAACGCCTCCTCGCCATCGAAGAAGACCAGCTCCACCTGTTGGGCGAGCTGCGGATCCATCGCGAGCACGCGCGCCAATTCGATCAGGGCTCCCGTGCTCGACGCCCCGTCGTTGGCGCCGAGAAATTGAATGGTGCTGTAGCGCTTGGTATCGAAGTGCGAACAGACGATCGCCCGCTGTGTGGTGGTTGAAGGTGAGCGCTTCTGTTCGGCGGGGAAGCGGCCAATCAAGTTGCAAAACTTCACCGGGCCGCGCGGCGTGTCGTTGGTGAATTCCTGCCGTTGAACCTCCCATCCGTGACTTTGCAGGGAGGCGGTAATCAGCGCGCGTGCTTTCTCGAGCTCGCTCGAGCCCGCTGGGCGCGGGCCGATCTCGACTTGTTTGCGGACTTCTTCAAATGCCTTCTCGCCAGAAAAGAGCTTCCAGATCTCGGCAGGCGCGGCTGGCGTTTGTCCGCCATGAGCGAGCTTCGATCCGCTCCCGTTC
>DASVRY010000562.1:0-5381 GCA_036388395.1 Chthoniobacteraceae bacterium | reverse complement strand
GTCGATCTCGCCGGTCTGCGGGCTGATCGAAAAGACGACGGTGCTCTTGAAGCCGTGGTGCTGACTCAGGATCTTGCCGAGCTGAGGGAGTGCCTCCTCGGATCGGTATTCCTCATCCCCGGCGAGCAGCACCACGTGCTTTCCCTTGCCTGCGCCTTCCTTACCTTCATAGGTGACCCAAGGCTGATCTGCAGCAACGGCTGAACCGGCGATCGTAAAAGCAAGAAGGGCGGGAACGAATTTCATGGCTGAAAACTGCCGGATGAAGCCGCATCCGAGAAGCGAAAACGCTTCCGCAAGTCATGCCTCGGGAGCGCCTCGATTGGCCCTCTAAATTCAAAGTGGCCCGGAGAACTGCTCCTTTTCTTCCAAGTGGAAGTCGGCCCCTCGATCTCAGTGGGGCTGGGCGCCCGAACCTGATGCGCTCTTCGCCCTACTCTTTAGAATGATGAAGCGATCGAACCACGGCTTCTCTCCCGACGTCAGCGCTGGCGCGAGTTCGCCTGGTATCCTGGCCACCAGTTCATCGTAGCGCTGACGCGCTTCTTTCAAAGCTCGCGCGGGCAATCGGCTAACTGGCAGGTCATAGCCGAAAACCTCCGGTGGGTGATCTTCCGTCGACGGCTCCGCATACGGATCCACCTTCACCACCCCGCAGGCGAGTGTGAGGATATGATGAATCGCAGCCTCGGCTTCGGGCGACTCTGCCCCGAAGAACGTCTCCAGATCACGACGCGCGATCCGGCCACTTGCGGTATTGGCGAAGAGCCACTCTGCGAGTTTGATCGTCCGCTCGACCTCTTGCCGCTCGGCGGTCTCGCGCAGAAGATAGTTATAGGCAGCGTTCGGGCCATTCCTCGACGCCTGGGAAAGCACGAGCAACAGGAGCGAAGGGCGGAATTCGTCTTTACCGGCGTAGACGACCGGAAAATCCGGTAAGGCATCGCACGCCTTGATCAGTTCCACCGCCAGTTTGCTCACTCCTCGGACGCCGGTCGCCCGCAAGGTCTGCAACCAGGCGGCAGGATCGACTCCGCCGGATGTGGAGCGAAGCAAACCGATGCTAAGCAGATTTACACAGGCGTCCACGCCGTCGCGCACCGCCTCCTCAGTGAGAGCGCCGAAATACTTCCGCGCCACTTCCGCCGACATCGCCGCCATGTCGTCGCGCCACTTGGGGAGAAGCCCCTCGTGCTCCGCCTTGGCTAGTGAGATGGCCGCACTGAGCGGCGGCCTCCTGTCGATGACCTGGAGATCCACTTGCTAGATATCCACGAAGTCCTCTTCGGCCGCTTCGACTGGTGCGTGATGTTTGCTCGCCTCCTCGTGCATCGCATGGATGAACCCGGCGGCAAACTCGAGCTCGCCATCTCCGTCCTCCTGCTGGTGAATCGCGGCCGCTAGACCAAAGATCTCGGCATATCCTGCTGGCTGCATCTCGTAGGTCGAGTGCAGCAACTCCTGCCAGGTGCCGCGGGTCACCCCGTGATTGGCCGGGGCCGCGAGGAACTCGTAATAATCTTTGCGCCCGAGAGCGGTGAAGAGAAGGGCCTCTGCTCCCAAGGCATGACCCAGCAATGCTCCGAGCATCGTCTTGGCACGTATCGCGTCGCCAGTTGCAAGAACCATGGGGCAAAGGAAATCTTCCACATCACTCTGGATCTCATGGTAGTCATTCGCAGACTTGATCTCGTCCGAGCGCGGCCAACGCGTGCCGAGGCGCTCGAACGCTTCGAGGAACTGCTCAGGCGTGATGTAGGCGTGCGCCATCGATGGCTTGCTCATGTCTGCATCGGCCACGATCACGTTGATCTCCGCTGCGGTGAGCTTTTCCACCACAAGCTGAAGCTGGGCGTCGCCACCCTCGGAAGCGAGCAGCGCCAGTTGTGTTTCCGCGGCACCTCCGCCGCTTTCGAGTGCCGCTCTCACGGCCAGTGTGTTGTCAGTTGCCATGGTTAGTCTTCTGTTTCATCGCCTTCCTCGTCGTCGTCGTGCTGATCATCTGTATCGTCACCCTCATCACCGTCTTCGCCAGTGCTCTTGGCAACACGCACACTCACTGGAGCCAGGCAGAGGTTTAGATAAATAGACTCCCACAGGGCCTTGGGATCCTCCTTCATTAGAAGGTCCCAACCCACTTTTGCCGAGGCGGCGACGCGCAGAGCTTTGCCCGCGCGGATTGCATCGAGTGCCGCCACGGCCGTAACATTATCCGCTGCCTGCTTTTTGATGAGCGATAGGTTGACTGCCTTGAAGCGCCCATAAAAAGCGACGCCTGCATAGGCTGACGATTCCTTGATCGTCGGCAGCAGGGCCGGCAGATGCTCCAGCAGGGTGGCGGAGTGCGCGGTGAGAGCGGCAAGGCCCTCGGCTTTCGAGCTGGCACGTCGTAGAAATGACGACACCTGCTCCTCGTATTCCGCAATGGCGGCGTTGGTCGGGATCAAAGTAAATTAGCAGGCGGCGATGAATTCATCGACCATGGTGGTGGCTGTGGCGAGAAGCGACTCGACCGGCTTCCTGCGGGAGGCAACGTCGTAGGCCCGGCGCTTCGTCTCATCGCCGAGCACGTTGTAGGCTTCCTGGATGGCCTGAAAAAGTAACGGATCTCCGCCTTTGTCCGGGTGATGCTTCACTGCAAGCGAGCGGTAAGCACCTCGGATTGTCTCGTGTTTCGCATCGGGCGCTACGCCCAGTGTTTGGTAATGAGTCAAGGGGCGCGGAGCATCCGCCACAAGCAGCCAAAGTCAAGCCGTGGTCACGCGGCGTCGACAGCGGAAGCCGAGCAACGCCGCGCCGGTAGAGAGGAAGACGGCAGCAGAAGGCTCCGGGATCTGCTGCGCGAAGAGCCACGGATAAATACTCCCGCTCGCGTCCGGCACATAGCCACCCGTGGTGGTGTAGTTCGTGTCGTACTGATAGGTTCCGTTGTTGTAGATTGGTCCCCAGATCACATGGTTCTGGCCGACCAGTTCGGTATAACGCTCGAGGGTCCCGCCCGCATTCTCAATTGCAGAGATGGTATTGCGCGAGCCGGAAGCTGGCACGACGCTATCCACCGCGCCGTGAAACGCCCACAGCGGGATGTTCTTATACGTGCTCGCGAAGGAAAGGTTCCCGCCGCCAGACATGGGGACCGCCGCAGCGAAAAGACCCGGTCTCCGGGCGACCGCGTCGAATGTTCCATACCCTCCCATCGACAGCCCGGTGATATAAATTCGCGACGGATCGACATTGCTGTTGTTTGCGATGAATTGATCAATAAGCTCGAGGGCGAGACGCAGCGGGTTGGTCACCGCGGGCGTGCTCAAAGTGGGATTGTTGTAGCTGCCTGTTCCAAACGCGACATTGGTCCACTGATCATTCGTGGGGCATTGCGGCGCGATGAGGTAAGCCGAAAAGGCACCGCTCTCGGTCGCATCGATGAGTCCCTGAATGTGCCCGCTCACCTGGGAGGTATTGTTCGTCCCGCGCTCGCCAGCCCCGTGGAGAAACAGGATCACCGGTGTTGTCGCCGACGGTTCTGCGGTCGTCGGTGAGTAGAGTCGGTAAGGCAGCGTGCCAGTGCTCCCGGTGAAGGTTAGCCCCTGACTTCCAGTGATCGGATCGCGCGCGGATCCGGTCTGGGGCACCAAGGCGAGTGCCAGCACGGCCAATAGCGTGCTGCTCTGATGGAAAAGGGGGAACTTCTTCGATCGATACATCGCGGCGGAGGCTAGCAGCAAAGCGATACGGCGGAACCTCCATTTACCACCAAGCGCGGGCTTGCGTCAGCCCGCTGGCAGCACTCGTCCGCCGCTACGACACTGCTACCCGGCTGCTTGCTCGCTGTGCAGGTCGCCGCTTTTGCCGAAGGTCTCGGCGACGCTTGGCACCACTTCCGGATTGTTCGTCCCGAGCACGTCGGATTGCTCGCTCGATTCGTCGCGGCGGCTGAACTTCACGCCGACGAGCTTCGAGACGCCGTGTTCTTCCATGGTCACCCCGTAGAGCGCATCGGCCCGCGCGATGGTGCGCTTGTGGTGACTGATAACGATGAACTGGCTCTGCCCCACGAACCGATCGAGGATCTTGATGAAGCGGCTGATATTGGATTCATCGAGCGGCGCGTCCATCTCATCGAGCACGCAGAACGGGCTCGGCTTCACCATGTAGATCGAGAAGAGCAGCGCGACTGCGGTCATGGTGCGCTCGCCGCCGGAAAGCAGCGTAATCGACTGGAGCTGCTTGCCCGGAGGCTTGGCGATAATGTCGATGCCGCTCTCGAGCGGATCGCTTTCATCGGTGAGCACGAGGTTCGCTTTTCCGCCGCCGAAGAGCTCCACGAACATCTCCGAAAAGTTCACGCGAATCTTCTCGAACGTCTCGGCAAAGAGCGTGCGCGTGGTTTGGTTGATCTTGCCGATCACCTCGATCAGCTCCGCCTTCGAGTTAGTGAGGTCTGTGTTCTGCTTCTCGAGGAAAGTGTAACGCTCCTCCAGCTCGTCGTACTCCTGGATCGCGTCGAGGTTCACCGGCCCCATGGAGTCGATCTTGTTGTCGAGTTCCTTCACCATGGCGTCGATCTGGTGCCAGTCGAGTTCGCTGGTATCCACCGGCTCTGGCTCCGGTTCTGGCGCGACCGCGACGGGTGCTGCTGATTCGATCGGCTGGTCGGACGTTCCCATCTCTCCGGCAGGGTGCGTTTCGCTGACTGAAGACGCGGCTTCGGGTTCGCTGCTTTCGCCCGTTAAGTTGCCGCCGCGCGCGCGCTTTACCTGATCCCGAACCGCGACGCGGAGCGCGTAGAGATCCCGCTGGAAGGTCGAAAGATCGAGCTGGTAGCGCTTCTGAATGTGCTCGGTGACTGCGCCGAGCCGCATTTCGAGCTGCGTCTGCTTCACCTCCAGGCGGCTGCGCTGGCCGTGGCATTCGCTAAGTTGATGTCGCAGAATGCGCAACGTATTCGCCAGCTCTTCGACCGTGCCAGCCATGCCGGCGCGTTCTTCGAGAAGCGAGGCGACATTCTGCTCAGCCTCACCGATGCGGCCGCGGAGCGCTTCGAGGTTCGACTCGATCTCTGCATTTTCGGCAATCGTTGAGGCGGCGCGTTGCTCGTAGCTCTTGATGTCGCGCTGGCGCTGCGCGATGAGCTCGTGCAACTCCGCAATGCGAGCCTCCATCGGCTGACGCTGATGGTGCAAGGAACTGTGCCGCTGGCGTTCCGTAGCGACCTTCACGCGGAGCTCGTTCAGCTCGCTCGCGACTTCGCTTTCCTGCGCACGCAACACTTCCAACTCGCTCTGCGCTTCGTTCCGCCGCGCCTGCAATGCTTCGAGCTGATCGTTTCCGCTCTGCACTTCTTCTTCCAATTTCGCGTGCCGGTCAGCTGCTTCCTGTCG
>DASVRY010000561.1:0-4224 GCA_036388395.1 Chthoniobacteraceae bacterium | reverse complement strand
CTGCACCTCCCCATGAACTTCCTCTCGTTTAGCAAGATCGCAGCACTTACCGGCGCGGTGAGTTTGTTCGCCGGCGCAACTGGAGCACTGGCGCAGGCTACCAGCGGCGGCGAGGTGAAAGGCGGCGATGTCCGGGGTGGTAACGCTACAGGAGGCTCCGTGACGGGAGGCACCGCCACGGGCGGTTCGGTAACCGGAGGATCGGTCACGGGCGGATCCGCAACTGGCGGAACGGTTACGAGCGGAACCGTCACAGCAGGCACGGTCACACCTGGCACAGTTACCACTGGCTCAGTGGGCGCAGCAACTGCGACGACCAATCTGAACGGTCGTCAGATCATCGTCAGCAGCGAAGGTTCTGTCTTGGTGCGGACGGAAGGAGACAAAGCGCTCGTCCAGTTAAACGAGCACGCCCTCGTGATCGAACGCGAACGAGTGCTATTAAACGGCAAGGAGCGGGTGAAGATCGCGGGGGATGTTGAAAAGATGGCGATCAAAGCGACCGGCGGGAAGCTCATGATCCAGGCGGACGGGAAAGATATTTTGACCACCAAGTTGAGCGAGGACGAGTAGCGGCTTGAACTAGATGGCGGAAGGCGGCTTCGGCAGGTTAATCTTATCCGGCAAAGTTATGGGCCGAACAAAGCCGGTTGTGTTGGCAACGAGACTTCGAGCTCCTATGCTAAAGATCTGCCGCACGTCTGCATCGTGCAGCAGGGACACGGGGCGGTGGCGGGTCGTCACCGCCTGCAGGAAGTTGCCTCACAACATCCAACGCCCTAATCGAACGACTTTCTAAGCCACACTATCCTAATCGGGCCCTCCCGTCGTGGGAGTTGCGGTTCCTGTTCAGGCGCTCCAGTGCTCCGGCAATCCGAGCGAATGCTTGAGCAGCGCGGCTGAGCGTTCTACGTTGCGTGAATGCCCCTTGAGCCGTTCATCAATCTTGACGACCCGGTGGAGAGTGGTGGCAAGATTGTGGGCAAGCGGCGGCTTAAGGACTCGTTTGGCTACGGAATGCAGCTTCAAGCGGCGGGCGCGGAGCTCACCTCGACGCTCGGTATGCCGCGGCCAAAGAAGGGGGTTTACCGTTTTCACTCCTTTGCGGAGGCCAACGAATGGATGACGAAGGTTCTACTGCGCCAGCCGGAGAACTAGAGCCGAGGGCACCAACTCAGGCGGATCTCGTCGCTCTTTGCCGGCGCTTGAACGAGCTGGGCGCAAAGTATCTTGTCGTCGGCGGGTTGGCTGTGATCCGCGCTGGCTACCCGCGGTTCACTGGCGACATCGATCTCGTCATCGCGCCCGGAAGAGAGAACGAGGCGCGGGTCTATGAAGCGCTCGAGATCTTCGCGGACAAAGCGGTCCGAGAGTTGGACCCGGGAGACGTCGAGAGGTACACGGTTGTGCGGGTGGTGGACGAGGTGCTCGTTGATCTAATGCAGTCCGCCTGCGGAATCGGCTATGCTGAGGCCGCCCCGTATATTGAAGTCTCGCATGTGGATGGCGTCCCCATCCCGTTTGCCTCGCCGTTGCTCCTTTGGCGGATGAAAAAGCCGGCGAATCGCGAGAAAGACATCCCGGACCTCCTATTTCTCCAGCGGCTTTTATCGTCGCAGGGAATCACTCCACCCGAGTGACCGATCTTTGGCTTAGCTGGCTGGATGAGCGGAATGGCGCTGCGCCGCGATCTCTTTCAGCACGCGGCCGATGGGTTGGTTCACGATCTGAACAGTCGTTCCCACCGGGGTCGCGTTGAAGACTTTCACGACATCACGGGATTTCATCCGGATGCAGCCGTAGCTGGCAGGCCGGCCAATCCGGCGCTCTTCCGGCGTTCCGTGAATGTAGATCGCACGATCGAAGGCGGAGGCGTTTTGTGGCTCCATGCCGCGCAAGTAGAGGATCCGGGTCACGATTGGATCGCGCCCCTTGGCATTTGGCTTGAGGACTTCACCAGTCGGGCGCCGGCCTTTGAAGACTGCGCCCTCCGGGGCATTTGCGCCGACTTTCTGAGCGACCATCAACTTGCCGAGAGGCGTCGCGTAGCTGCGAGGGCGATCCCCAAGCCCAAACTTGGAGGTTGAAACCGAGTATGAGCCAACCTTCAGACCATTTTGCAGCACGACCATCTTCTGGTCCGGGACGCTGACGATAATGGAGGTGGCGCTCCGCCGCGCCGAAACATCGGGGGCAGCAAACGCCGCGACGCTGCTCAAAATGAGACAAGCGAGAGGGAAAAGAGAAGAGAAACGCATGGGTAAGCGGTAGTTAGCAGGCGTCATGCCGCGCCTATGTAGCACAAGATTCTGAACCTTCAACTGGCCAAAGCCGCCCCGGAGTCCCGACCGGGGAAACGGAGCGCTGGTATCCACTGAGCGAGCGAGCAAAACGCCACATAAGTAAATCCGCTTTGGAAGAGCACAAGGAATGGAATGGATAGCCACTGCTTGTTCACCACTGCGAAGAACAGGAAGTAGGTAAAGTAGGCGGCAAAGGCGAGTTCGATGAAGGGCAGCGCGCTCTTCAGCGGCGTGTATCGCGACTTCTTCCAAGCTTGGGTGCGCGTCTGAATGCCGTACTTCGGCGTCCGGGTGAACTCCGACTGATGGCCGAGGATCGCTTCGAGAACCGCGCGGGCGTTATTCACCGCGAGGCCGATCCCAAGAGCGATGAGCGCTGGAAGGAGCAGGATCTCTTTCATCCAGGTCTTTGGATGCAGCTCCCGCTGAGTCATCGTATAGAAAACGGCAGCCGGCAGGGACGCCGAAATGAAGATTGGAATATCGACGAGAATCGTGCGTAGCCAGCTATGCGTGCCTCCGCCGACGGACGGGTGGAGAAGCATGCAGAGGAAGAACAGCAGCAAATACGCGTAATTCGACGTGAGGTGTGCGGTTGCCTCGACCTTCAGCAGAAGCGGAAGGTCGGCACGCCAGACGGAAGGAAGGAGCTTGATGCAGGTCTGGATGGAACCCTTCGTCCACCGATGCTGCTGGCTCTTGAAGCCATTCATATCAACCGGCAGTTCAGCTGGCGTCACGAGATCCGCGAGGAAGACGAATTTCCACCCCTTGAGCTGTGCCCTGTAGCTGAGATCGAGGTCTTCCGTGAGAGTATCGTGCTGCCACCCGCCAGCGTCTTCGATGCAGGAGCGGCGCCAGAGTCCGGCGGTGCCGTTGAAGTTGAAGAAACGACCGCTACGGCTGCGCGCGGTCTGCTCGAGAAGCAGATGACCGTCGAGGAACATCGCCTGCACTCGCGTGAGCAAGGAGTAGGTGCGGTTCAAGTGACCCCAGCGGGTCTGGATCATCCCGGTGCGATGATCTGTGAAATAGTGAATCGTCTTCTGCAGCATGTCCGTCGCGGGCACGAAGTCTGCATCTAGGATCAGAATGAATTCGCCTTTGCACGATTTGAGCCCGTGCTCGAGCGCACCGGCTTTGAATCCGGTGCGATCGGTGCGATGGATCAGCTCGATGTCAAAGCCCGCTTTCTGCAGCTCATCAACCCGCTTTGCCGCGATAGCGGTCGTCTCATCTGTCGAATCATCAAGCACTTGCACCTGCAAGAGCTCTCGCGGGTATTCCAGCGCCGCGACGGAGGTGAGCAGCCGCTCGACGACATACAGCTCATTGAAGATCGGCAACTGCACCGTGATCCGTGGCAGATGCTCGAACGTGGAGAGAGGCTGCGGCGCCTTGTTCCGATTCTTGAAAAAGAGATAGACGATGACGTACCGATGCAGCCCGTAGAGCGATAGCCCAGACAGGACAATAAAGTAGCAAACTGTCCAAATTGTGTTTCCCAGACTTCCTTGCATAGATATTTTGTGCCGATTTCCGGCTCAACAAGCGCGGAATCATGGCGGTTCGCGACTTTCGGTCAAGTGGGAAATAACCGGCCCGCAACGGCTTCTGCGGCAGCGGTAAACACCTGATTTTTTGGTGCTGCAATCCGCGCCCGTTTCGCGGATGACATACGGTATGGAAATCGTTCGCCGCTGGTGCGCTCCTCTTTGCCTGCTCGCCTTGATCCTCACGGCGCGTGGTCAGGATGAGCTCGCGGGGCGCCCCGGCGACATCGCTCACATGCGAGAGGAGCTGGGAGTGAATGAGTTCACCGCCCCATCGATCGAGCTTCTGCTCGAGGAGCTGAATGCGCTCCGCCCGATTCCTTTTGATAAAGCGTGGCGTGGTCTGCCCGAAGCGTCGCCGCAGGATC
>DASVRY010000560.1:0-4559 GCA_036388395.1 Chthoniobacteraceae bacterium | reverse complement strand
GACGCAGGAAAAGTGACTGTGAATGACGCCAAGGTTGTGAAGGCGGATGTCGCCGCCAGCAACGGCGTGATCCACGTCATCGACAAAGTTTTGCTCCCACCGCAATAAGCTAGCCACCCCACGGCCGGGGGAGCCGCGCCTTGTGCGCGGCTTCCTCATTGCGGGGTTATCTAAGTGGCCGGCCAACCATGATGCCGGCGTTGGTGCGGAAGCGGTTTAGATATTCAGAAATGCGGGAATCCACCAGAACCTTCCCGTGATTACGCGGGGCGGAGGCGTGCATGAAGCGGAGCACGCCTTCAGAAGTGCGGTAAGCCAGGCCGACATGCGAGGTGCCAATCTTTCCTCCGTCGTGTGTTGTGATCCCGATAATGTCCCCGCTTTGGATTCTGGATTCAATCGCTGCCACGCGGTTCTTCGGGATGTGAAAGAATGGGGAGCTTGTCACCTGCTGTTCCATTTGCCGAATGCCAGCGCGGAGCGAGGGGTTGTTCTTTAGGTAGCGATAACTTCTCCAATTTACCGTCATCTCTACCGCCGAGTGAGGGGCCTTCACGCCGCCGAGTTCGCGAGTGAGATCTTTGATCAACCCGCGCCGGTCGTTATCTGAATACCACTCTTCGAGATAATGCAGGCGGGAAAGATAGCTGCCGTCGCACTTCCCCCCACGGTAACGATCCAGCTCGATGTATTTCAGCATCGTTTCCGGGGTCCAATTGTCCTTCGGCTCATCGAGCATCCTCGCAAAGGCGAGTGCGGCTTCAAAGAAGGTCCAGCAGTCGAGGCCGATCAAGTTCACTGAGGGAGCCTCGATGCGGTCGTCGATCTCCAGGGTGAAGCCTTTATACGGTGTGCCGCAAAGCGCGCGCCCCACAGCCGCAGTGCGTTCGCCGATGGGCAGCGCTTTCCATGAATCTCCCCGCGCGACGAGTGCATCAAAGGCGCCACGACCTTTGAAGACGGTCTCCATAGGCAGCGCAGCAGAGGCGGTGGCGGAGATGCAAAGCGCGGCGAGGAGGAGCAGAGGGCGGGCAGGCATGGAGGATTGGGACAGACGCACACGCAATGCGTTCACCATCTGCGCGAGGTTTTCAACTACGCGCAAGCGCACAGTCACTTGTCAGCTGGTGTAAGAACACACTCAATTACCCGTTGTCATCCTGGGCGGAGCGCGCAGCGCAGTCGGAGGATCCCGTCGTGCTCGCCAGCGGCCCCGCAAGAAGGTGTGAAATAGCAGCTCAAGGCCTACCGGGTAGGTTGCCGGACCTAAGCAAGGGCTCCTTCGACTGCGCGCCCGAAGCGGCGCTCCGCTCAGGATGGCCGGGGATTAGGAATATTTATGCCGCAATCAACGAAGCTAGTTCACGTAAGCCGCTTCGTTCGTAAAGAGCAGCGCCTGAGCGTACGTCTCCCACGGCGTGAGTGGGCGGCGTTCCACTTTGTCGCCCAAGTTCTGAATTGGCCGCATCGATTCGTAGAGCCGCATTCCGCCCATTGCTTTCCTCTGCTGGCGGTTTGGGCGGCGTGGCCCTGCGTCTACTTCCGGCGCATCACTCGCCGACGGCTGCTTTGCTGCTTCTTGCGCGACAAACTGCTGGGCGAGGTGGATCTCGCTCGCATCCGGCGATCGCTGAAAGATCACGCGGTAGAGGGCAAAGGTGCGCGCGAGATCGTCACGGGCACTCGTCACCTCCGGGCGCGCAACGATCCGGCGTGCGACATCGACGGCCATCGGGCTGTTCATCAGAAACAGAGCCTGCTGCGGAACGACCGTCGTGCTGCGCTTGCTGTTCGGCATATCCGGATCGCTGAAGTCGAATTGCTGCATTAACTCCGGGAGATTGCCGCGATCGATGTAGCCATAGACGCTGCGCCGGAAACTATATGGCTCTTGAGTTAGATTCACCGGCTGACCGCCGGTGGTGCGATCGAGATTGCCGCTGAAGACGAGGAGGGAATCCCGCATCGCCTCAAAGTCCAGGCGTCGGATATTGGCGCGCCAAAGCAGGCGATTCTCTGGATCGGCTTCTTCAAACTGCGGAAGCGTGCGCGAGCTCTGCTGATAAACGCGCGACTGCATGATCAGCTTGTGGAGTTTCTTCAAGGACCAGCCTTGCTCCATGAAGGTCGCTGCGAGGTAATCGAGCAGCTTCGGATGGCTCGGCAGCTCTGCTTGCGTGCCGAGGTCATCCGGTGTGGGCACGAACCCTTGCCCGAAGTGGTGCATCCAGATGCGGTTTACTAGGACTCGTGCGGTGAGCGGGTTTGTTTCACTCGCGATGGCCTCCGCGAGCTCGAGTCGCCCGCTGCCTCGCGTGAAAGGCGCCGGCTTTTCCGTTGAAAGCACCTGGAGAAAACGGCGCGGCACGATCGCTCCACGGGTCTCTGCCTGCCCGCGGATGAAGACGGACGAATTCCTTGGCCGCGCCGCATCGGCAACGAGCATAGGGCGAGCCGGTGCACCAGGATGCGTCAGCTCAAGCTCATTGATCTCACCAAAGGTGAACCCAGCGCGCCCAGTAAGCTGCGGCGGAAGCTGCGCAACAGTCTCGCGGATGGATGCGGTATTCAGTTCCGACGCCGGAAGCACGCGCATCGGCATCTGGAGCAATTCGACAATCGCCAGGTCGAAGTCCGTGAGCTTCCCGCTCGTGGTCTTCGCGCTTGCTTCCAGGAATGCCGCCCGCTGCTCCGCCGCTTCGGCGAAAAGCCGTTCGTATCTGTCGAGCACGTCCTCCATCGAAGTCGGCGGCGTGTCGCTGAAGGCGTCCCGCACGAGGCGGTTCAGCGGCCTGCGTAGATCATCTTCGCGAACTCTTTCCGTGAGTTCAGGTGCGCGCGTTGCCCACTCCTCGGGCTTCAACTCCGCAAAGCGTCGAAGCGGCGCGAGGATTGCGATACTTCCTTCGCCCCGGAGTTTGCGGGCCATCACCTGCACGATCTGTGGATCAAGCTTGTGCTTGCGGATAAGCTCACGGCGCTGGCTCGCGGCTTCTGCATTCTTCCGACCACCGGCAAGTGTCGTCGTGAGCAAATACCCGCGGACTTTCTCCTGGAAATCACGAGCGACCTTCCCGGCAAGGCGGTAATAGGCGGTCCGGTTGCGTTCCTCGAGTTGGCTCAAGCGGCGCTCGAATTCCGCGCGTGTCGCTTCGCCTCCCGCCGCGATGACCGGCTTCTCCGCTGGCTCCACTGTGCTCGCGAAGACGCCATGGAGCGCGTAGTAATCCTCAGTCGGGATCGGATCGAACATGTGATCGTGGCAGCGCGCGCAGGTCACCGTCATCCCGAGGAAGCCTTTGCTCACCACATCGATGCGATCGTTGATGATGTCGTTGGGATTGCGAAAACGCTCGCCGACCGTGAGGAAGCCCAGCGCGGCGAGAGCGTTCGGATCCTTGGCGGGAAGAAGATCCGCAGCCAATTGTTCCCGGATGAAGTGGTCATACGGCTTGTCGGAATTGAAGGCACCGATCACGTAGTCGCGATACGTCCAGGCGTATGGGTAGCGGTAGTCGAGACCGCGGCGAACGAGCTGGCGATCGCCCCCTACGGTGTCGGAGTAACGGGCGGTATCCAGCCAGTGCCGTCCCCAACGCTCTCCGTAATGTGAAGACGCGAGCAGGCGATCGATCACTTTTTCAAAAGCGCCTGGGGATTCGTCGGCGAGAAAATTGGCTACCTCTTGTGGAGTGGGCGGCAGCCCCGTGAGGTCGTAGCTCGCGCGACGGAGCAGCGTCTCTTTGCTCGCGTCCGGCGCGGGGATCATCTGCTTCTCCTGAAGCTTCTCGAGGATGAAGGCGTCCACCGGCGTGCGGCCCCAATTCGCGTTCTGCACCTGCGGCATCGCGGGCTTCACGACCGGCTGGTAGGCCCAGTGCGCCCGCGCCTTCTCGCTCAGCCCAGTGAGCTTCGGTTCGCGTGCGGCATCGCGCGGATCTGGCGCACCCATCGTTACCCAGTCAGTGAGATCGGCGACCTGCGCCGACGTGAGCTTTTCGCCCTTCGGCGGCATCTGCAGATCGGGATCGTGGTAGCCGATCGCGCGAATGAGCAGGCTCTTCTCCGGAGCACCACGCTCGATTGCGGGGCCGCTCTCGCCGCCTTTACGCAGAGCTTCGCGAGAGTCCAGCACGAGCCCGCCTTTGGATTTCCCGTGCTCCACGCTGTGGCACTTGTAGCAGTTCTCCGCGAGCACCGGCCGGATCTTCGCCTCGAAGAACTCGCGTTCTACAGAAGTGAGTTCGGCGCGCAACTCCACGGCACCGCCGGCGAGCAGCAGCGCGAGCGAGGTGAGATAAAGTTGGATACGCATGCGGGTTGCGAAGTGGAACCTGTGGCAGCGAGGAAAGTATCACGTTTTCTGCGCCACCTCGGGGTTCCCGAGGGCTTGCCGTCACTGGACGCCGGTGGAATGCTCCCTCATCATGCCGCGTCAGCCTGCCACTTCCCGCATTGTTGTCGGCTCCTCGACGAGCCCGGTTATCCAAGCGACGGCCGTAGCGGCCGAGGATCGCAGGCTGAACTTCGGGGGCAAGTGGAGCTACGCGCCCGCGCCG
>DASVRY010000559.1:0-2096 GCA_036388395.1 Chthoniobacteraceae bacterium | reverse complement strand
CCGAGAAATGCAATGTGGCAAAGGTGCCGCTGCTCGCTATTCGAGCTATAAGCGATACCGCGAAGCAGGCGCTGCCGGTGCCGTTTGAGGATTGGTTCGATATCGAGCAACAGCGTCCGCGTCCAAGGCAGCTGATGGCTTTTCTTCTGAAGAATCCCGGCAGGATTGTGCCCTTTGGAGGGTTTGTAGCTGGGCTGCCGCGCTGCCGACGCGCGTTGACTGGTTTTCTGCTGCGTTTTCTCGCGACCCTTCCGGGTTAGCACCGCTGCTCTTCTTATGATTCTCCGCAGCGCCCACCTTGTTCACCCCGATCGAATCGAGGCGCGTCGTGACGTGCGGGTCCTTGACGGAAAGATTGCCGAGATTGGGCAAGGCCTCGCGGCCTCGGCAGGTGAAGAGATTCTCGAGCTCACGGGCCAATTTCTCGCTCCTGGGTTCATCGATCTGCACATCCACGGTGCGCTCCGGCGCGACACGATGGAGGCCACGCCGGAGGCGTTCGAGACGATCTGCCGTCATCATGCAGCAGGTGGCACCACGGCCCTGGCGCTGACGACCGTCACCGCGACACTGGATGAAATGCTGACGGTTCTGAAGGCAGTTGCGGCGTTTCGCGAGCAGGAGACCGGTGGGTCGCAGGTGCTGGGCGTGCATCTGGAAGGGCCATATTTTTCGCTCGAGAAGCCCGGTGCGCATCGCCGTGAGCTGATCCGAAATCCGAGGCCTGAGGAATACTTGCAGCTCCTTGAGTACAAGTCGCTGATCACGCAAATCACCCTGGCTCCTGAGCTTCCGGGAGCGCTTGAGCTGATCGAGACCTTCCAGGGCCACGGGATCCGCGTCAGTGGGGGACACAGCGATGCTTGGGATGAAGAAGCAGCGGCGGCTCAGGCGCATGGCATGCGTCAGGTCACGCATACCTTCAACTGCATGTCTTCGGCCCGACGGCGTGGGCCGTATCGTGCCGCGGGGTTGTTGGAGTTCGCGATGAGCGAACCGGAGATTCTCTGCGAGCTGATCGCAGACGGGCGGCACGTCTCGCCGACGCTGATGCGGATGCTCTACCAGGCGAAAGGTCCTGACGGGATCGTTCTCATCAGCGATGCCACAGCTGGCGCTGGGCTCGGTGAGGAGGAGCCCTTCCAGCTCGCGGAAATCTCGTGCGTGGTGCGCGACGGCGTGGGGCTCACGGCCGACGGCTCGGCACTCGCTGGCAGCACGGCGAGCATGATCGATTGCGTGCGGAACATGGTGCAACTTGTCGGCGTCTCACTTCCGGAGGCAGTGCGCATGGCCACGCTAAATCCCGCGCGGGCCCTACGATTGGAAGAAAAGAAGGGGCTCTTATGCAAAGGCGCAGACGCCGATTTGGTGGCCTTCACCGAAGACTTCACAGTGAGCCGAACGATCGTCGGCGGCCGGACCGTGGCGCGGCCGGTTAACTGAGCAGAGCGTTAGCCGCGAAGGTGCGGCGCGATGGCTAAAAGTCGCGGTCGCTGAGCGAAGTCGAAGGACCCCGCCGCACCTAGAGCGGCACTTTTTATCGAGAGCTGCGACGGTTTCCCTGCTGAAAACGTCTCGCGAGAGCGACGGGGTTCTTCGACTGCGCTCCAGTCGCTAAAGCTCCCTCCGCTCCGCTCAGAATGACTCGCGTTTTCGAGCTGCCTTCAGCTCAGCTCGCGCCGCCCAATCCAAACGCCTCGTGGGCGACGTTGGCGGCTTCGGCGATCTTCGCCTCGTCCAGAATCACCGCGATTTTGATCTCCGAGGTGGAGATCATCTGAATGTTAATCCCAGCCTGGCTCAACGTATCGAAAAGCCGCGCCGCCACGCCGCTGTGTGAACGCATGCCGATGCCGACGACGCTCAACTTCGCGATCCCATCCTTCGCCAGCAAATCACGCGCGCCGATCTCCCGGAGGATTGGCTCCAAGGCAGCCTGCGCTTTCGGCAGCTCGTCCTTGTTCAGCGTGAACGAAATATCGGTCGTGCCGGAGACGGAGACGTTCTGCACGATCATGTCGATGATGATGCCGGCGGCGGCGATGCCGTTGAAGATTTTCGCGGCAGTACCGGGCTGATCAGGCACGTTGGTG
>DASVRY010000558.1:0-10047 GCA_036388395.1 Chthoniobacteraceae bacterium | reverse complement strand
GGGACGAGTGCGCTCCCCAAGGTACGGCTAAACGCGCCTATCACGAATGTTTATCCGCTAGCTCCGGCGCACCGCAGCTTGTTGAATCCGCTGCGGTCACCAGCGATTTTATGAAGCAACTCGTCCCCCGGTTCTGGCGGTTCATGGCTTTGGCGGTATCGGCCACGGTCCAGCTCGTCTCCACGCAGGCTCAAGATCTTCCTGCGAAGGAAACTCCACCACTCCTGAAGCCATGGGAAAGCTGGGTGCTGTGGGACGCGGAGCACCGCAATTGCCCGACGCCGCACAATAACGCCGCTAAGCATCTCTGCTTCTGGCCATCGCGCCTCGGCCTGCAGATCACCGCACAAGGCGGTCGCTTTGATGTGGCGATCACCGCGTATCACGAGATCTGGGTCCCGCTACCCGGCGGATCCGAGGTGTGGCCAGTGGAAGTCACGCGCGATGGCACTCCGCTGGTCGTTGTGGAACGCAACGGGCGCCCCGCCGTGCGGCTTGCCGCTGGGACCTCGCGCATCACCGGGGCCTACCGATGGAAGCAGATGCCACAGAGCGTTCCAGTGCCGCCGCAGATCGGTCTGCTCGCCCTCACTCTCGATGGGCAGCCGGTCGATTCTCCCAGCTGGGGTGCGGATGGTGTGCTCTGGCTGCGCCGCACGGCCACGACCGAGGAGACGGACAAAGACTTCCTCTCGCGAAAGATCTATGCCGTGCTCGAAGACGGCATCCCGATGTGGCTGCGCACGGAGATCGAGCTCACCGTCTCGGGCAAGAGCCGCGAGGAAACGATCGGCGTGGTACTCCCCGAAGGATGGCGTCTTGCTGCCGTGGAAAGTGAGATTCCCGTCGCGATCGACGTAGCGGGCCAGATGAAAGCACAGGTTCGCGCGGGAGAATGGAAGGTCCGTGCGCATGCTTTCCGGATCGATAATCCCAAGGAGTTCCGCTACGGCGCCGAGGCGAAGCCCGCTTCTCCCGAGCAGTTGATCGGCTTCCGCGGGCAGCCGGACTTTCGAATGCTCGAGATCACTGGCGACGCCACACTCGTGGATGCGACGCAGACGACCTTCCCTGGGGAATGGCGCGACTTGCCAGTTTATCGCTGGGATACTTCGACGGCGTTTACTTTCGAGGAGCGGATGCGCGGGATGGGCGCGCAGCCACCGCCGCCGCTCCGTATCAGACGCCAACTTTGGCTGGATGAAGATGGGCGCGGCTTGACCTTCCGCGATCGGATCGAAGGGAGCATGCAGAAGCTTTGGCGGCTCGACGTGGCCGAGGGGCAGCAACTCGGTTCCGTGCGCAGCGGAGAGGCCGGGCAATTGATCACCCGGAATCCGCAGACCGGAGCTGCGGGCGTCGAGGTCCGCACGCGGACGATCGCCCTCGAGGCAACGGGCAGGATGGACCGCACCCCGCAGCTTCCGGCGAGCGGATGGCGCGCCGACGCCGAAGCCGTGACGGTGGACCTGAACCTGCCCGCGGGCTGGCGGCTCCTCGCTCTCTTCGGTGCAGATTGGAGCCACGGCGATTGGCTCACGCGCTGGACGCTGCTGGATCTCTTTCTCCTGCTGGTCCTCACGATGGCGGTTTTCCGCCTCTGGGGCTTGGCGCCAGCGGCCCTCGCGTTCACCGCCTTTGGCCTGAGTTTTCATGAACCGGACGCACCTCGATTCAGTCTGCTCGTGCTCCTCGCGCCGGTGGCTTTGCTGCGGGTGGTGACAGGAGGATGGGGAAGGCGTCTGCTGCTCGCCTTCAAAGCGATCGCAGTGGCCATCTTCCTGCTGATCCTGGTGCCGTTCGTCGCGACGCAAGTGCAGAGCGCGCTTTACCCGCAGCTCGAGATGGCTGGAACGCGTGGCTTTTTCGGCCCTGGGGCGCCGCAGGTTCTCGGGGGGATTTCAGATCCAAGCGCCTCCCAGAGAGAGACGGTGGACAAGCTTTCGGTATCGCAAGCAGCGGCTGATCCCGAAGCCAGGAGCGAAAGCCCACAGGACGCCGCAGGACTCGGTGACGGTCGTTTGAACGCCAAGCTTAACCGGATCATTTTGCCGCGTCTGGAGTTTCGCGAGGCCACGATCCGCGAGGCGATCGACTATCTTGCTCAGCAAAGTCGGGAACTCGACACGACTGAATCGGACCCGGCCCGGCGCGGAGTGAACATCGTCTTTAAACAACATGTCCCGCAGCCCGATGACGCCCGGATCACCGTCTCGCTGACCAACATTTCGCTCATGGAAGCGCTTCGTTACGTGACCGGCCTCGCGAACATGAAGTTCCGAATCGAACCGCACGAAGTCGCGATTGTGCCGCTAGCGACGCCCAGCGACGTGCTACAGAGCAAGGAGTATAGTTTCCGCACAGGGTTTTTCGGAACCCGAACGTCTCCCAAAGAGGTGCTCGTGTCACAAGGGGTAGGCTTTCCGCCTGGGGCGAGCGCGCATATCACGGCGACGGGCCGACTGCTCGTACGGAACACGCAGGAGAATCTGGATATGATCGATACCTTACTCTCAGCGTTATCAGAGGGCTCCGAGAGCCTAGATCCTTTCGGTTACAAAGCTCGGATTCAGACCGGGCCAGCGGTGCCTGAGTTTTCCTGGAGGCGGGTGAACTTCGGCTGGAATGGCCCGGTTCAGGCGGGCCAGGAAGTGCGGCTCGTGCTGATTCCGGCGTGGCTGCAGCGGATCATCACCGTGCTGCGGGTTGCGCTTCTGCTCGGGCTCGCCGCCGTGCTTCTCGATCTGCGGGGATTGGGTGCACCGCTCTTCCGCCGCATGGCCAAGGCTGCAGCCGTGCTTCTGGCCGTGTGGTTCGCTTCGGGTGCAACGGCTTCTGCCCAGTTCCCGGAGAAGGAGATGCTCGATACGCTGCGTCAGCGTCTCTTGAAGCCGTCTGACGCTTTCCCGAACGCTGCGGATATTCCATCGGTCGTCCTCACGCTCGACGGCCAAAAGATCATCATGGAGGCGTCGATCCATGTGGCCGCGACCGCAGCCGTGCCTCTGCCCGGACGGCTTCCCGCCTGGTCGCCAGCCAGTGTGCTGGTCGATGACAAGCCTGAGGCTGTGCTGCGGCGGGAGGATGGTTTCCTGTGGGTGGTGCTCTCGCCGGGAGTTCATCGCGTCCGTGTCGAGGGACTGCTGCCAAACGTCGGCGACTGGCAATGGACTTATCTGCTCAAGCCGCGCCAGGTGCGGATCGAAGCTCCGGGATGGAACGTCACGGGAGTGCGCGCGAACGGAGTGCCAGATCAGCAGGTCTTCTTCACGCCGCAGCAGAAGGCGTCGGCGAGCGAAGCAACCTACGAGCGCCAGGATTTGCAACCTGCAGTCGCGGTCGAGCGGGTGCTGGAGCTCGGGCTCATCTGGCAGGTGCGAACAACGGTGCGGCGCCTCGCCGAGTCGGGGAAAGCTGTGGCCTTGCGCCTCCCGCTGCTGCCCGGTGAGAACGTCGTCTCCGAGGGTGCGCTGATTGGGCAGGGCTTCATCGAGGTGCGGCTCGGCGCGCAGGAGCGGTCGTTCACCTGGAGGAGCCAGCTCCCAATTTCCGACAGGTTGACGTTCGCCACCCGCACCGACGACGCGTGGGCGGAGCAGTGGGAAGTCGTGGCGTCGCCCGTCTGGAATGTGGCGTTTTCCGGCCTCCCGCCGATCTTCGCGAGCAGCGACGATTCGCTGAGTCCCATCTGGAAACCATGGCCGGGTGAGAAGGTCGAGATAGCCATTAGTCGTCCCGAGCCAATCGCCGGTGCCACAGCGACGGTCGGTCGAGGCACACACTCCCTCACCATCGGGCGCCGGCAGCGCACCTCGCAGTTGGATCTCTCTGTCCGCTCGAGCATCGGTCAAGATTTCCTCGTGGAGCTGCCCGCAGAGGCGCAGATCACTGCGCTCAACCTCGGCGGTCGGCCACTGCCGGTGCGCAAAGAGGGGCCACGCGTGGTTGTTCCAATCACCCCGGGCGACCAGGAAATCTCGCTCGCCTGGAAAATCGACCAGGAACTCGCGCCCACTGTTCGCGGCGAAGCGGTGCGCCTGCCCGTGGACGCGGCAAATCTCAGCACGACCATGCGTGTGCCGGAGAATCGCTGGGTGCTCTGGGCGCACGGACCGCAACAGGGGCCAGCGGTGCGCTTCTGGGTGGTGCTCCTCTGCGCGTTGCTGGCGGCTTGGGCACTCGGACGGGCGCCGGCCTCTCCTCTGCGCACGCACGAATGGGCGCTGCTCACGATCGGCCTCACGCAGGTGCCGCTGGTCGCCGCGCTCTTCGTCATCGGCTGGCTCTTCCTGCTCGCCTGGCGCGGGCGCGAGACGTTCCCCACGGTCCGGCCAATTCTCTTCAATCTCCTGCAAGTGCTGCTGATCGGCCTCACGGCGATTGCCCTCGGGATTCTTGTTTTCGCCGTGGGCGAAGGATTGCTCGGGGACCCGCAGATGTTCATCCGCGGCAATGGCTCGAGCCGCGCGATGCTCGAATGGTATCAGGCACGCGTGCCCGAGTCGTTGCCGCAGCCGGGCTTTGTGTCCGTTTCGATCTGGTGGTTCCGCCTGCTTATGTTGCTGTGGGCGCTCTGGCTGGCCGCAGCACTGATCCGTTGGCTGAAGTGGGCGTGGGTAAGCTTCAGCACCGGCGGCGCCTTCCGCGGTCGGGTAAAGGCGGTGGCAGTACCTCCGCGAATGCCGATGTGACAGTTGCCTGCGCACTTTAGCGTCAGCCATCCGCGAAGGCTGAGACTCAAGGAGCATGGAGTAGACCGACAGATCCCACCCAATCACCTGCGCGACCGCAAAGGCCGATCGCGGGGCGAGTCGTATCGCCAACCCTCAAGGGCTTGTTCTTGAGCTCGATCCCGAGCCAGTCGCTTTCATAACTGTCGTTTGGAAGCAGACTTTGACGGAACACGTCGAGCTTTCGGTAAACGAGCTTCACGCCGTGCACATGGTCGCCTGGGGCGCTGACGAGGATCTCACTCACGACGTACCCGGGCTTGGCTTCGGCCAGGAGCGGAAGCTCGTCCGCTTTGCTGCCGAGAATCCGGCCACGAACTCTCCCGCCGCGAGTCTCGTAAATGGGCTGGAGTGCCGAGACGATCGGTGTGCCGAACCAATCGCCCTTCTTGATCGCGACGCCGACCAGGTGCGCCCCTTCGGTCGGAAGCTCAGTGAACTCGGTGCCTTCTCTGCGACTGCCGATGGGAGTCGTCCTCTTTGGGCCGCGCAATCCTTTGGCGAGGCGGTCGTAGTAGCTGCTGACGAGGAGTGTGTTTGTTCCGGCGGGCGGCGGCGGAGTAGCCGCGATTCCGGGCGTGGAGGAAGCCGCGGCAGCCTCCATGCGCTCCCGCGCACCGCGAACGGCAACCGCCTTTTCCAGTTCGTTGGATTGGGTGAACTGCTGCTGGAGGCGGGCCAGCGCGGCTAGGTATAGTTCGCGTGCTTTGCGTTCGGCTGCGGCCTGAGCCTGGGTGATTGGCGCCAGCGTCTGTTCATAACGGGCCAATTCTCTTTGAAGAGCGGCGGGCAGCGCCTTGCGCTTGCTGGGGTCGAGGGCCGAGCCAGAGGTTATACGGTCTCGCTCCTGCTTGATCGAAAGCGCGCCGTCGAGGTCACCCGAGGCGGCAAGCTGCCGCTGGAGAGCCTCCAGGCGCTCCAGATAAGTCTTTTGTGATACGGCGGACTTCTGTGCGACATCCTGATGGATTGCGGCGAGTTGAGCCTCGAACTGCTGGCGGAGCGTGGAGAGTTCGGTCGGGTCCGCGCCTTCGGCGAGCAAAGACGAGACCGCCACGAAAAACAGCGAACTGGCGCGGGTAAAGAGATTCATAGAGGTGAGTTCCGCGGGAGGCGACGCATCGCGTCCCTAACTACGTGGAAGGGGGATAGCGTCCGGCGGGCTCGGCCGCTCCGCTTGCTGCCCGGGCGCTTGAGTTCGGAAAGGGACGGCTTCCGGTTGTTTCTCGAACGCCAGCTCTGCCATGAAGGCAGTAAATTTTGGTTTTGAGCTCTGCTGTCACCTCGGATCTCCTCGGTCACGTTTACCGCGCTTTACATCGCCAACTTTTCCGCAGATCCATGCCTGCATCGCGAGGGATCAGAAGGACAGGGCTGTGATCCAGAGTCAGCACAAAGGGAAATTGTATGGTGCCTGATTCAACCGTCAATCACGCCGTCCGAGCGGCGAAGCGGACTCAATGCAGATTATTAGCCACCGAATGGGCACGGATAAACACGGATGAAGAGCCGAGTGCGGAGATGGAGGAGGCCTGCTTCTTATCCGTGCAAATCCGCGTCTGTCCGTGGCTGATCCTCTCTTCCACACCGGTGGAGCGCTTGAGGTGATTGTTGATGAGCAGAGGTGACTTAGTGATCGTGGGCGAGTGGAACGCAACGCGATACGTGCCGGAACTCGAGCCGTGGACCGTCGTCTCTCGTGGCGGGAGCCTTGCGTGCAGGCCGATCTTTGGCTGACAACAAACAGCACATGAGCTCTCCCGACGCGGCTTCTCCTTCGCATCGTTTGTGGATTCCCGCTGTTCTGGCTGTACTTGCGATTATCGGCATCGGCATCGTCCAGCAGCAGCCGGAGCTGGAGCGGAATTATCGGCAGTGGGGCACCGCGGCTGTGATCCTCCTGACGGCGACGCTCACGCTGCTCTGGTTTCTATTGCTCGGTCGCTTTCGCTGGAAGACGAGGCTGATCGTGCTTGGGCTGCTTTTCGTCGTGGGTTTTGGCGGTTCCAAACTGCTCCGCTTGGACGGCACCCGCGACGGGACCGGACTTCCACGCCTCGCGTGGCGCTGGAGCGCGCCGCTGCAGGCTAGCTTCACGCCGCCGCTCCCGACGCCGAATCCGAACTCTACGTCCATCGCCCCGAACACCGAGTTGCGCGACGTGCCGCAATTCTTCGGCCGGGAGCGCACCGGCACGGTCCGCGATGTGCAGCTCTCTGGCGACTGGAGCACTGAACCACCGAAGCAGCTGTGGCGGCAGCCGATTGGCGCGGGCTGGTCGTCCTTTGCCGTGGTCGGCGGTCGCGCCTATACGCAGGAACAACGGGGCGAAGAGGAGCTGGTTACCTGTTACGACGCGCTTACTGGCGCAATCCTCTGGTCACATGCCGACAATGTGCGCTTCTTCCAGTGGCAAGGCGGCGAGGGTCCGCGCGGCACGCCAGCGGTGCTCGATGGGCGCGTGTATACCATCGGTGCGACCGGTATTCTGCAATGCCTCGACGCGGCAAACGGCCAGCGCATCTGGTCGCGCAACACGCTCGAGGAGCATCAGCTCGACAACCTCACGTGGGGCGTGAGTTGTTCGCCGCTTGTCTTTGGTGGCACGGTCGTGGTCACCGGCGGGCAGACTGCCGGGCCGACCGTGCTCGCATACCGTCGCACCACCGGCGAGCCGCTCTGGAAAGCTGGCACCGACAAATCCAGCTACGCCTCGCCAACGCTCGCGACTCTTGGCGGGCAAGCGCGTTGTGCTTTCGGCGAATGCCGCCACGCTCACTGCTCACGATCCCGAGAAAGGCACCGTCCTCATGGAGTATCGCTGGTCCGACGACAAATGGCCGAAAGCCTCGCAACCGGTAGTGCTGGAGGGCGATCGGGTGTTTCTCAGCGCCGGTTACGGGCAAGGCTGCGTGATGCTCCAGATCACCGCAGCGGCGGATGGCACGCTCACGCCCAGCGTGCTCTGGAAAAACCTGCGGATGAAGACCCAATTCAACAGCGTCGCCGAACGGGATGGCTTCATCTATGGCCTCGATGACGGCCTGCTCGCCTGCGTCGACGCAAAGACCGGAGAGCGGAAGTGGAAGAGCGGCCGCTATGGCTCCGGGCAGACGTTGCTCGCGGGGAACTTTGTCCTGGTGCAGTCCGAGCGCGGTCCCGTCGCGCTCATCGAGGCGAAGCCAGATGCCTTCAATGAAGTCGGTCGGCTGGAAGCGCTGAGCAGCAAGACGTGGAATCCCCCCACGCTGGCTGGCCGCTACCTGCTTCTTCGCAATGATCAGGAAGCGGTCTGCTACGAGCTGCCTGTCACTTCGACAAGCGCGGTCGCTGCGCGATGATCAGCGCGCGTGCTGGCCGATCTTCGCCGCGCCTCAGCCTCTTTCGAACTGTCATTCTGAGGAACGAAGAATCTCCAACGTCTGCCTTTCCCTCACCACTGCCTTCGACGAAGCCGCGTTCCCTCGGCAGCGAAAGTGCAGATGATGTGGAGAACAGCAGGAGATTCTTCGTTCCTCAGAATGACAGGTTTTGTTTGGAAAGCTCCGCACCTCCACGTCTCTTCTTGAGGCAACAGCAGTTTCAATCAACCTCTCGGACGCACTTCGCTAAAACGCGATTGCGCGTGTGCGGTGATCGGGCGCACGCTCCCGGCCATGCCTGCTGAACTTGATGCCGTCATCGTCGGAGCAGGTCCGAATGGGCTCGCGGCAGCGATTGCGCTGGCGCAAGCCGGCCTTTCCGTGCGCGTACTCGAGGCGAACTCCACGATCGGCGGAGGCGCGCGTTCGGCCGAGCTCACGCTTCCGGGTTTCGCCCACGACACGGGATCGGCGGTTTATCCACTGGCTGTCGGCTCGCCATTTTTGCGGACGCTTCCCTTAGAGCGTTTCGGGCTGGAGTGGATCGAACCCGAGATCCAGCTCGCGCACCCGCTGAACGGCGGACGTGCGGCATGCCTCCGGCGGTCGATCGAGGAAACTGCCAACTCGCTCGGGAACGACGGTCGCGCTTATGAGCGGCTGATGAAGCCGCTGGTGCGCAACTGGACGATGCTCGCAGACGAGTTCCTGCAGCCGATGCTCCACGTGCCGCGTCACCCTTTCGCGCTGGCACGCTTCGGATTGCTGGCTGTGCGCTCGGCGCGCGGGTTGGCGCGCGGGACCTTCCGCACGGAGGAGGCGCGGGCGCTTTTCGCCGGCATTGCCGGACACTCTTTTCTCCCGCTCGAGGCGAGGGGTTCAGCCGCAATCGGGCTGGTGCTCGGAATGGCGGGGCACGCCGTCGGCTGGCCGATTCCGCGTGGCGGCGCGCAAGCGGTGACCAATGCGCTGGCGGCGTACTTGAAGGAACTCGGCGGGACGATCGAAACGGAGTGGCGGGTCAATGATCTCACTGATCTGCCTCAATCGCGCGTGGCTTTGCTCGACGTAACGCCGTGGCAGTTGCTGCGGATGACCACCGGGCGTCTGCCTACTGGCTACTCGAAGCAATTGAAGCGCTTCCAGCACGCGCCTGGCGTCTGCAAAATCGACTATGCGCTCTCGGAGGCGATCCCGTGGGCATCAGCTGAATGCCGCCGCGCCGGCACGCTGCATCTCGGCGGCACGCTGGATGAAATCGCGGTTTCGGAACGCGCCGTCGCACGGGGTGAGCATCCGGAAAAGCCGTTCATTCTCCTCGCGCAGCAGAGCGTCTTCGATAGCTCGCGGGCGCCCGCAGGCCAGCACACGCTGTGGGCTTACTGCCATGTGCCAAACGGCTCCACGGTGGACATGAGCCAACGCATCGAGCAGCAGATCGAGCGGTTCGCGCCGGGTTTCCGCGACTGCATCCTCGCGCGGCACGTGATGAAACCCGCTGATCTTCAGGCAAGTAATCCGAACCTGATCGGCGGCGATATCAACGGTGGCGCGGCAACCCTGCGGCAACTCCTGGCGCGGCCGATTCTCAGCCCGACGCCGTATCGGACGCCGATCCCGGGTATCTATCTGTGTTCATCATCGACTCCGCCCGGCGGTGGCGTTCACGGGATGTGCGGCTGGCACGCGGCCCAGGCCGCTCTCCGGGACGTTTTTGGGAAATAGTCCGCGTGACGAGGCGCGAGCCCGTTTACTTCGGCCAGCCGTAGATCTCCCGCGTCTGTTCCCAGATTGGATCATCTACACGGAGCGGCGGCAGCCATGAGCCGATGAGCTCGCGCTCCCAGTAGGCGCCGGTGGGATTCCCCGAACGCGCAAACTTGTAGCGGTAAAGCTGCGCCCGGATAACCCGCGGAGGCTGTTCCGGGAATGGGTTATTCGCGAGCAGGCTCAGC
>DASVRY010000557.1:0-2154 GCA_036388395.1 Chthoniobacteraceae bacterium | reverse complement strand
CGTGGCCAGATGCGCCGAGCCCGACGGCCAGTGCGATAATGGTTAGGATCTTCTTCATGTTCGTTCTATGATTTAGGTATGTGGGATGCATTGTTGCCCCGAGGCGCATCCCACGTGCGCTTCGAGGAGAGTTTTCAGGGTTTTACCTCTGTGCCGCAGTCCAGCATCTCAGGACCAAAATACGGATTCTTCATCGGCGACGATACCTGCACCCAGGACGCTTGCTTTGGTGCACCCGGGAAGGAATCAGCCGTCATCGGGCATCGATAAATCTTCACGTCGCGCAATCCCACAGCTCCGGCGCGCGCAGCTTTCACCAGTTCAGCGCTGAGCTCCGCGAGCGGATGGAAGGCCTTACGGGCTTTCGCCAGGTCCGCCGTGTCGTGAAAATGCGCGACTTCCTTCGCCCGTGCGATGAGCGGCGCCCAGGCGTCTTCTTTTGGAAAAGCGGGCGCCAATGCATCGGCTGAATCCGACACGTGCTGAGCCCGGTTCTGGAAGCCGGCGAGATCATCGGCGGCAAGGCTCTCACCGAGCGCGGCTGCGGCATTGAGAAAGTCGCGCACCTTCTTCTGCTCCGCCTGAGTCAGCGCACGCAAATCGCCGGACGATTCAGGTGCGCTCGGCTCATGATCGCCGCTGTTGAGCTGCGCCTGCGCGTCGATGAGCAGATTGCCTGTGGTCACGACCAGTTCCCCTTCCTCGATGCCGCTGAGCACCTCGTAGAAGTCGTCTCCTGCGCGACCGAGCTTGAGCTTCCGCAGGTCGTAAGCGCCTTCACCTTTCGCCACATACGCGAGCGGCTCACCACCGGCCGAAAGCACCGCGGTTCGAGGCACTGTCAGGGTTTCGGGATGTTCGACGTGGATCAAGCCCCGCGCGTAAACCTTGTGCAGTAGCTGGCGCCGATGGCCGCCACCTTCCGCAAGGGGGTTGTCCAGAATCACCCGCAGCTTCACCGAGCGCGTGTCGCTGGAGAGGTTCGGATCGATGAAATCCACCGGTGCCTCGAACACCTTGCCGGGGAGTGAAGGAGTGGTGACTTCGACCTTTTGCCCGATGCGAATCCAGTCGAGATCGCGCTCATAGACATCGGCGACGAACCACATTTTCGAAAAGTCTGCGATCTCGAAGAGGACATCGCCTTCTTTCACATAGAGCCCCTCGTAAGCCTTGCGCGTGACCACGGTGCCGGAGATTGGGGCCAGAATCTCGAGGTAATCCGGCGGGTTCGTCTGCTGCGGAAGCTTTGTGACTTGCTCCGGAGTGAGCCCCATCCGCACGAGGCGGCTGCGGGCGGCGCCAAGCATCCGGTCACGCTGCGGACTTGCCGGCTGACGCGAGAGCAGGAGGTATTCATCACGAGCGGTCAGCAATTCGGGGCTGTATAGATGCGCCAGCGGCTCCCCGGCAGTGACCTCCGCCCCGATGAAGTTTACCAGCAGCTTGTCGATGCGGCCATTCACATACGCTGAGAGCTGCCGATGCCGCGAATCGTCGTCGTCGATTGTGCCCGCAACGCGGAGAGTCCGCTGCAGCGGCTGTCTGGTAATCGGCTGCGTGCCGACATTCAGCACGCTGATGCTTTGCGCACTGAGTCGGACGGTTGGCTCCTCCGAATCCCCGCCGGCCTGGGCTTGCTGACCTTCGTACACGGCCACGAGTTTCATGCCGCAGATGGTGCAGTCGCCCGGCTGATCGGATTTAATCCATGGGTGCATCGGGCTTTGGTAGAAGAGGACATTTCGCGCAGAGCCAGAGTCCGGGCTGCCAGCGAAGGTGCCGGAGCGGCCAATCAGCCAGCCAGCAGCAAGAGCGGCCGCTATGGCGAGGAGAGTAGAAATGGTTTTGAGTTTCATTAAGTGCCCTTCGGGAAGTCCGCGCGTCGCGAGGGCGGCGAGGTGCGCGGGGAAAATTGGTGAGCGTGTGATACGAGAGCGAAAGCTCACCGCGACATGCGGGAGCACAGCCTGGAGACGCAGTAAATCAATGCCTGGAGAAAGGTGCCGCCAGGCACCAAGGCACACTACGCCTGTGCAGGCACTCTCAGACCAAACGGACGCAGAGAAGATCCCGCACCGGAACCGCCGGCGTGTCCATGAGCGCCGGAGCGTCGCTATACTGCGCGCGAGCCGCTTCCACGAACGACTGTCC
>DASVRY010000556.1:0-15956 GCA_036388395.1 Chthoniobacteraceae bacterium | reverse complement strand
ACAGAAAAACAAATACTACCGCCGCTAGAGCAACGATCAGCAAGCGGAAGGCGAAGCGGTCCGAGTGCGTGCGGCGGCGAAGCGTAGGGGTCGCAAAAGAACTCAGGAAAAAGAACAGGCCGTTGAGGAGGGCTGGCGTCGGGTAACCTCGCGCCTGAATCGCTTCGGAAGCAAACCATCCCACGAGGAGGAGTCCTGCAACGCGCAACGGCCAACGGAAGGCAAGGTGAAATGGTTGCCAGAAGACGCCTTCGCGCCTGGAAGAGGAGTTCTGGAAAGCGCTCACGAGCTGCCGAAACTAACCACCAATGGTGTGCTCACAATAAAATTGGAAACGTGGACGGGCGCGAGAGATCTGGTGCTAACCCCTGCCGCGCTAACAGCTAAAGCCAGCCACGCCGGCGATAGATATGCCAGCCGACTTGCTCGTGGAGCCAGATGGAGAAGAGCGTGAAGCCGCTCGCGCTCGGCACGCCAAGTGAAAAGCCCCCGCGCTTCGTGCCGAACTCACTCACGAAATTGCAGGGCACCGGAATGACTTCGAACCCGTGGCGCTGAAATGTGGCAGCGGCGCGCGGCATGTGACACGCAGAGCTGACGAGCAGGATGCGCCGCCAGCCGTGCTCGGGCGCGAGGTCGCGCAGCCGTTGGGCTTCTTCACGCGTATTTCGGCAGTAATCGAGCGCGATGACAGGCGCTGAGGTTAGATTCCAGGAGGTAATCCAGTCGCGGACCATTTCGGATTCGAGTCGGAATTGCCCATCGAGCCGTGTGCCCGCTCCGCCGAGCACGAGCACCGGTGCCTTGCCACGGCGGATGAGCTCGACGCCCATAACGAGACGATCGCCCGCACGCGTGAGCCGAAATCCGGCAGCCTCGTGCAAGGCCGGGCTGCTCCCGCCGCCAAGCATGACGATCGCGTCTGCGGTCGGAAGATCATCGATACGCACCCCAGCATACGGCCGCTCGAGAGCGGAAATGAGGCGGCCAGGAAGAGGGGTACCGCCAAGCAGAGTCAGCACAGCAGCCAGAGATCCGGTGGTCACCGCGAAGCCGCGGCACTTCTTCCGCCAGAGCAGGACGGTGAGCACGAGCAGCACGAGCCACACAAACCCGACCGGCTCCACGAGGAGGAGGAGCTGGCGCAGGATCATTTCTCGCATGGGCGGAGAGTAGGTGCCGCAGGCTGCCGGAGGAAGCAATCGAACCGCGATTTTTCCAAGCCTCTCCGGGGTTGCGTTGCCGGGCGACGCTGAGTTAGCTAGCACCCCTATGGCCAATCCAGAAACACCTTCCAATCAACAGAACGTCACCATCCAGGTGAAGTATGACGATTTCACCGCGCGCTACGCGAATCACGTGCTCGTCAACACCGGCAACGAAGAAGTCTATCTCGACTTCACCTCTGGAGTCGTGAGCCAGCCCGGCGGCGGCGTGATGCCGATCCACACCCGCATCGCGATGACGCCATCAGGTGTCGTGCGGCTCGCACAGTTGCTCCAGCAGACGGTCCAGAAATTCCAGGTGGTGCAGGTGCCGCAACAAGGCCAGGCCGCATTGGCGGAGGGCGAAGGCGAGAAAAAGTAGGCCGCTCTCAATAGATCTTACCGCCCGGCTGGGTCGCGCTGCTTGCGTGTTCCTTGCCGGGCGTTTTCTTTTGGAGAAACGTCCCCGCCCGCGAGTTGCACAGGAGTTCCACTGGCGGGCGGTGATCTGAGGCGCTACGCTGCGGCCTCTGAAACGCCCGACTCGCGATCGTTACGCTGATGCTTTCTGGAAGTATCTCGAGGTGGAGCGCAATGCCTCCCCGCACACGCTCGGCAATTACCGGCGGGCGTTGGCGGCCTTCCGGCAACAGCCGGATCTGCCCGGCTGGCACGATCTCACGGCCGACCACTTTCGCCGCTACCTCTTTGCCTGTGCGAAGAGCGGCATGGCGCGCCCCACCATTCGGCTGCACTTTGCGGCTCTTCGCACCTTCTACCGGTTCCTCGGCGAACGCCACGGGCTGGCGGTGAATCCGCTGAAAGAGGTGCAGCTTCCGAAGCTCGATAAGAAGCTGCCGATCGTCCTCACCGCCGCGCAGATTGACGAACTCCTCAGCGCGCCGCTGCGTATCGACAAGCAGCCGCAGGCGCCGAGTTGGATGCCGGCCCGCGACGTGGCAATCATGGAGCTGTTCTACAGCAGCGGTCTGCGTCTCGCGGAGCTGGTCTCCCTCGATGTGAGCAGCGTCGATCCATTCAGCGAAAGCGTGCGGGTGCTCGGCAAAGGGCGCAAAGAACGCGTCGTGCCAGTCGGTGCGCCCGCTCTACAGGCGATCCAGAAATACCGGCAGGAGGCGCGCGTTGAAAAGGGGCCGCTCTTTCTCAGCAAAGTGCGCAAGCGCCTTTCGCCCACGAACGTCGGGCTGCTGCTCCAGCGCTATCTCCGCCACACGAGCATCCCGCTGAAGGTGAGCCCGCACAAGCTCCGGCACAGCTTTGCCACGCACCTGCTCGATGCGGGCGCGGATCTGCGCAGCGTGCAATCGCTCCTCGGCCACGCGAGCCTTTCCACCACACAGATCTACACGCACGTGACGATCGAACGGCTGAAGCGCGCCTACGATGACGCACATCCCCGAGCATAAGCGGATGATCTAACCGCGAAGGCGCGAAGAGCGCGAAGGGCAGAGAGGAACCTCGGTGGTCGCAGCGAGCGCGGCGGTTGAGGATTTACCACGGAGGATACGCAGGAGGAGGAGAACTCTCCCCGTCTCTCCTCTCACATCCCTCCGCCCTCCGTGCTCTCCGTGTCCTCTGTGGTTAAATTATCCCCTCTTCGCGCCCTTCGCGGTTTCATCGGCATGTCTTGTCGGCTGGTCCGGCCCTGCTATTTTCCCGGGCATGCCTGAAGAAACCGTCTGGACCGGCACCTCCTCCCAACTCAAGAACCTTGGCCCCTTTGTTCTTTGCCTGCTCGTGATTCCCATCCCTTGGGCGGTCTGGCGATGGCTCGATGTGAAGTCCCGGGTCTTCCGTCTCACGTCCGAGCGCCTGCTTATCGAGTCCGGCGTTTTCAACAAGACCACCGAAACACTTGAACTCTACCGTGTGCGCGACCTGCAAGTGACGCAGCCGTTCCTGCTCCGCCTCTTCGGCCTGCAAAAACTCACGCTGCTCACCTCCGACACCTCTACCCCGCAGATCGTCGTTGATTACGTTCCCACGGAACTCGGCCTGGCCGATAAGTTCCGGGAGCAAGTCGAAGCTTGTCGCCAAAAGAAGCGCGTCCGTGAGGTCGACATCGCTGACGCCTAGAACCGAGCGCGGCGACCGGCTCGACACCGATCACTAGTCACCGCTCACCAATCACGCCCCTCTCCGATGTTCCCGCAGCTCGCACTCCGCATCCTCCGCACGACCGATCCACGGTTGCTGGGGAAATTTATGTGGAACTTCGGCGTGAAGGGCATGCTCTCGGTGGAGCGCTTTAAACATCGGATCAAGCGCGGAGAATACTTCCCGCCGTTCCTCTACCTCTCAATCCTGAATAGCTGCAACCTGCGCTGCCAAGGCTGCTGGGTGGACGTGGAGGCCGAGCGGACGCAGATCGATCTCGAGACGCTGAACCGGACGATCAACGACGCGAAGGCGCACGGGAATGCGTTCTTTGGCATCCTCGGCGGTGAGCCGTTCATGCACCCGGAGCTGCTGGATCTCCTCGCGGCGCATCCGGACGCCTACTTCCAGGTCTTCACGAACGGGCAGTTCATCACCGACAAAGTCGCGAAGCGCCTCCGGCAGATCGGCAATGCGACGCCGCTGATCAGCATCGAAGGACGCGAGATCGTGAGCGATGAGCGGCGGGGGAAAAAGGAGGTCTTCGCGCGAACGTTGCGCGGTCTCGACGCGTGCCTGCGGGAGCGGATTCTCACCGGTGTGGCAACGAGCGTCTGCCAGACAAACATCGACGATCTCTGCACTGAATCATGGCTCCGCGAACTGATCGCGCGCGGGGTGCATTATTGCTGGTTTCACACGTACCGGCCCGTTGGGCCGAAGATGAACCCCCAGCTCGCGCTCACTCCTGAGCAGCTCGTGCGCGTGCGGCGTTTCGTCGTGGAGATGCGGGCGAAGGTACCGATCGCGATCATCGACGCATACTACGATGGCGAAGGGAAAGCGCTTTGTCCGATGAGCACCGGCATTTCGCACCATGTGAATCCTCGCGGCGACATCGAGCCGTGCCCGATCATCCAATTCGCCACCGAGAACATCCGCGACGAACGGGGCGTTTTTGCCACGATGCGCGACAGCAGTTTCCTACGCGATTTCCGCGAACTCAGCGCGCAGCACACTCGCGGCTGCGTGGTGCTCGAGCGGCCTGATTTGGTGAAGGATCTCGTGGTGAAGCACGGCGCGCGTGATACCACGATGCGCGGCACCGCGATGGCGGAGCTGGAGGCGATGGAGCCACGCTTTAGCCAATGGCTACCGGGCGAGGAGATCCCGGAGCAGCACTGGATGTATCGCTGGGCGAAGCGCTATTGGTTCAACGATTTCAACGCCTACCGCGACGTCGCGCATGATAGTGAAGGCAAAGCGCGGGAACTCGCCGCCCGCTCGCCGGCGGCAAAAGTGGGCGCGTAAAGGCGCGCCGGGACGCAAGGCTCTACTCGCGGGATTCCAGCGGCTCCAGGAGCAGCGTTAGCCGCTCAAGACCGGGAATTTGGGCGAGGACCTCGCGCAGATTCGCCATGGCTGGAGGGATGTGGTCGAGGAAGTGCGTGCGCCCTTTCACCAAGCCGAGGAAGCCATACGCGCCGAGCGCCTGCATGAGCCGCTGCATCGCGCAGAGGAGGAAGAGCCGCTCGAAATCAGCACCAGCACGGGCGCCCGTCTGCGGCAGCTTGGCCATGTAATAGCCCAGCAGCTCAGCTCGCTCGGCTGCCGTGAGCTTCACATACGGATCGTAGAGTAGTGACGCGAGGTCGTACTGCGCCAATCCGGGGCGCATCCCCTGAAAGTCGATAAAGCAGGCGGCGCCCTCTTTGATCACGATATTTTGCGACTGAAAGTCGCGATGCACAAAGACGCGCGGCTCGGCGGCAAGTTCGACCGCAATCCCGTTCAGGCGTTCGCGATCGCAATGCTCTTCGACGACAGCTGGATCCAGCTCGAAATAGCGAGAGAGGCAATGCTCGAGGAAGTAATTCTGCTCCCACAGATAGAGTTCGGCATCGAAGGCAACCTGCAGTGCAGGCAGGCCGTCGTGCATGGTGTGCGCTCGGGAGTGGAGCGTGAAGAGCTGATCCAGCGCATCCTCGTAGAGCACCCGCCGCATCTCCCACGGCTCCTGACGATAGCTCCAAAGATCCTGATCACCGAGATCCTCCATCCAAATAAGCCCTTCGCTTTCCTCATGAAAATAGATCTCCGGCACGCGCACGCCGACCTCGGCGAGAAAACGCGCGATGGCGACGTAGTGCCGGTTTTCGTCCCGCTGTTGCCCGTACTTCGCGAGGATTAGCGAGTGGTGATCACTTACTCCGATCCGGTAGAAGTTTCGGTCCGAACCGCCTTTCTCCAGCGGCACGACGACAATCTCCTGATCCGCGAACCGCGGAAAACGGGAGACGGTTTGATCGATAAGTGTGCTGACCATGGAAAAGGAAAATGTGTATGGCTGCTACGCGGGCGAACTAAAGATCGAGCGCAACGTGAGTCCCGGAAACCCGGCTGCCGGCAGTCACAATACAATCGCGCAGCCGGCTTCCGGTAGCGATTTCCGCGCCTTCCCAGACGAGGCAATTTTCGAGGTGCACCTCGTCGCCGATCCGCGCGCCGCGACCGACGGCGCTCGCCCCGGTCAGCTTCGCGCTCGAAGAAATCTGCGCCTCGTCATCGATCCACGGCGCACCACCGTCCAATGCAAGTGCAGTGTGGACGGCGAGGTATTGTTCGCGGGTGCCGAGATCCCACCAATGACCGTCATCGATGATCACGCCGCCGAGCTTTGCGCCCTGCTGGATCATTTCGAGAAAGACCGGGATGACGCTCATTTTCGTCGCGGCCGGGATGCGCGCGAGGAACTCCGGGTTCACGAGATAGATCCCGGTGAAAAGGAACCGTGGTGCTTTGTTGTCTTCGCCCTTCAGCTTGCCGCCAATGTCGGTGAGTCGGCCGGTGGCGCGGTCGATCGAAACCTGGAGCGGACCGCCGTGTGATCGAAGCACGAGCGTCACTTCATTCCCCTGCGCCTCGTGCGCACGGATGGCGGGCTCGAGTGGAAGATCGCTGAGGATGTCGCCATTATAGACAAAGAACGGCTCCCCCTGCAGAAGGTCTGCCACGTTCTTGATGCCGCCGGCGGTTTCCAGGACCTCGGGCGCTTCCTGTCGGAAGGTCAGCGGAGCACCGCGATAGGCAGTCTCCGGGAAAGAGGACGGGTAGGCTTCCGCGCGATGGAAGGTGTTCACGACCAGCCGCTCCACTCCGACTCCCAGAAGGTGGTCGAAGGCATAGGTGATCAGCGGCTTGTTCGCTACCGGGATGAGCGGTTTCGGTCGCTGCGCGGTGAGCGATTTCAGCCGTGTGCCGAGGCCGGCGCCGAGGACGAATGCGGTGCGAATCATGAAAGCGGGCGCGGAGCGTAGCCGCGAATCGGACTAAGTGCAGAAGTTTTTTGGCGTCCTCTGCTCCAGCAGCTCTCTACTGCAATGAACCGATTCCCGATTACGCTTTGAACAATCGGCGATTCTGCCACTTCACGCTCCGTTTACCTCAGTCGCGCGGAAGATTCGCTGGGCGATCGGAAAGATTGACCGGCGCCGCGGCGGGATCGGCCGTGTTCTGCGCGAGCTCGCGTTTTCCGCCGACGATCTGAAGCGTGCCGTCGGCGAGGCGCCGGATGTAAGGCCGTGACTTCGGAGTGGTGTAAACGCTTTGTCCGAGGAACTCACCGTTCACCCCGATCTTCGTCAGCCGATACGTTTTCGGCCCAACCAGGTGGAGCACATAAGCATTGTTTCCGCGGTCAAACTGCAGCTCGGGCTGAGTGCCGTCGATCATGTGCCCGAGCTGGTAAGTACAGAAGACGGTGCCACTTTCCTTATCCTCGACGCGCGCATATAAATAGCGGCGTTCCGTCCCCTGGTAGGCGAGCAGCGTTACCGTATGCATCGAGCCGGCGTTGGTTGCCCCATCGGGAACGCCGACTGTTTGTTGCCTCACCACCCGACCCTCCGTAAGCGAAATGTTCACGTTCTTGGAGCTGAAATATTTGTTCAGATCCGCCGCATAAATGGTTGCCCGGATGCGATAGATACCGACGTCCGAGAGGCTAAAGAGTTCGTTGAGGTTGACCGTCCTCTTCACGGTTTCACCCGCCTTGATCTCGAGTGGGTCGAGCTTGTAGTCGGGGTTCCGCGGCGGCACCAGGCCATCCTCGACGCTGGTGTGTACCTGGAAGCCGAACCACTGGCCGTCCGCATCGCGCAACGTCATGTCACGGCCGGATAGATTCGTCACGGCGACAGTGGCAAGAAGTGGTTCAAAACGCAGGTACGAGCGACGCTTGATCTGGAGGTCAACTGAAAGCTGCCCATAAGCGGGCGAAGCGGCGATGAAAGCCAGCAGGATGAGGAAAAGTCGGGTGCGGAACATTACTTGGGAGGGGTTTTGCTGATCGTACGGAAACCGATGAAATCTTCCACTTTGCTCGGATCAACGCCTTCAGCCTTGGGATCGGCAGGAGTCATCCGGCGGTCAACCCGGGCATCGGGAGAAGTGAAGTTGCCGCCTTTGACGACTGGGAAGCGGTTGTCTGGCGTCCACGTGGCAGTCCATTCACTCACGTTTCCAGCCATGCCAATCACGCCGAACTCGCTTTTATCGGCTTTCATCTTATCGACTGCATTCCAGAAGTTGAAGCCGTCGACTTCGCCCTTCTTTGCGGGGTCGATGGCATTGTGATCGGCCCCTGTATTGGCTCTTGCGGGATCCGACTCATCGCCCCAAGGGAAAAGCAGACCCTTGGACCCACGGGCCGCCGCTTCCCACTGGGCCTCAGTAGGCAGCTCGCGCCCGAGCCACTTTGCATAGGCATAGGCATCCCACCAGGTTACCTCCAGCATCGGGCTGTTGAGATCGATGGGAACCGAGCGCACCGGTTTGCCCGTCTTGGCGCGGCCGTAATAGATATCCCAGTTCGGCGGCCGATGACTAAGATGCCTCGGCTGGCGCGGATGATTGTAATCTGTCTCCGCGGTCGGATGTTGGTCCAAATACGCTAGGAATCTGGCGTACTGGCCGATCGTTACTTCGTATTTATCGATCCAGAACGCATCCAAGGTCACCTTCTCGCCTGCGCCGACGATGTATTGTCCAGCGGGGATCGCCACCTGTGCCTCGAGGAAGCGCTCATTGGATTTGAAGATGTAGAAGTAAATGACGAGCGCCACAACCAGCAGAGTCGCAGTCATGCTGCCGACGGTCAGCCACAGTGATTTCTTCTGCTGGCGACGCGCCGCCTCGACGGCGGCAATGGCAGCGCGATCCTGAGCACTGATCTTCGCTGCTTCGACGGGGACAACTTTGGGCTCCAGCGCCTTCAATCCCTGGAGCAGCGCTCCATAAGCAGTCACCGCGTTGCTTCCGCTCTGCACCATGCGGCCGAGCAAGGCGCGCAACCCAGGATTAAGCGTCTGTGCGGCAGGAAGTACGCCCAGCATGGCGCGACCGAGCACCTGAATCTGATGCTCCGGGGTGAGATTCGCCTCCGCGTACTCCGTGGCAAGATTGGCGAGGCGCGCATTTCCATCAACGCCGAGATAGATGCTCGAGGCCGTCAATGTCGTGTGCGGGATGGTGTGAGTGCTGAGGTAAAGCAGCCCTTCCGTGACCGTGCGCATGATCTTGAGCGCGGTCAGCTCGTCCAGCGTTTGGCCGCTCGCCTGCAGCTCACCAAGGTTTTGCCCATCGACAAATTCGTGCGCGTAGAAAATCCGGCCTTCGCTTTCGCCGGCCTCGTACACGGACAAAATCGAGGGGTGCTGCACATGCGCCTTCGCCCGTGCATCGGCAATAAATCGCGCTTTCGCTGTAGGATCCTTTTGCCGGCTCTTGTCGAGCACCTTCAAGCCGACAGGACGATTGATGGAAAGCTGCACGCCGGCGTAGACGCGGCCCCAGCGGCCTTCGCCCAGCTCGCTGAGGATCTGGTAAGCGCCGATCGTTTGGCCAATCAGGCTTTCGCTGTTGGGATCCAGCTTCCCATCGGACATTTGGAATTGGAGCGTCGCCGGAACGTCGTTCTCTGACTCTGGTGCTCCGCCGTTGCGGGGTGCAACAGGCACCGCCCGCACCTGGGGCTGGGCGGTGGGCGCCGCTCCTGGAAGTGTCACACGCGCGCCGGCGGTGACCGTCGGCGCGGCGGCGGGTCCGGGTGCCGCGGCTACGGCCCGGGGAACCGACTGCACGGGGGGAGCAGCAACCACGGGCGCGACGGCCGTGGCAACTGGGACGGCTTTCGCCACAGGAATGGCGGCTCGTGGCGCAGCCTCCGCTTCGATCGCGGCAATGAGCGTGGAGGCATCCACCGGCTTTGCGAGAAGCTGATGCCCCGCAGTCTGCTCTGGATAATCGCTCAGATCGTAGCCGCTAATGAAGATTGTCCGGAGGTTTGGGTTGGTGACCCGAAGTTCGTCTCGGAGGGAGAAGCCGTCCATTGGCTCCATCACCACATCCGAGATCAGTAAATCCACGCCGCCCATGCTCGCAGCATTTTCCAGCGCTTTATGACCGCTCAAGCCAACGCGAATCTCGTGGCCAGGAAGGCTTTTGAGCACGGTGAGGAGCGCCTGGATGACTGCACTGTCGTCATCGACGAGGAGGATTCTCATGGCGTAGCGGAGTCTTTTTCCAAGGTCGGGGGGGCGGGGAATTGGGAAGCCAGGCGAATTGGTTCCGCCCGGGCATCCTGAAGCTCGTCCTTATAGTAGAGCCGGACGATATGGCCAAAATATTTCCGATTTTCCTTTGGCGTATCACTCGTGGTGACGATCGGCTGGAGATACTCCACCTCGAGGATTTCAGTTTCGCCATTCTCCCAATCCGGCGGCGCAGTGCCCCACCGCGAGTTCACGTTGGCATTGGTCTGGACGATGTCCTTGCCATCGACCATGTCGTAAAAGAGCACCTGGATGACCACGTGACGCACGTCGATGGCCGTGCCACCGCGGGCTCGAAGTGGCACTTTCAAGCTGAAGCGTTTCTCCGCCTGCGCATCCGTGATATCCGTTGCGGTGATCTCGCCAAGACCGAGGATGGCATCCGCGCGGAGGCTTGAAACGGGCGCTCCCGCGGAAGCTCCGGGTGGTGCTCCGGCGGTTCCCTGCACAGATCGCAAGGCTTGCGCCTGCGTTTGTTTGAGCTTCGCTTCAGCGGCTGTCCAGTAGACGCCGGCTGATTCGCCCATTTCGTAGATACGTTTCCACTGCTCCCCGGCGCGATCGGCGAGGCCCATCTTTTCGTACGTCACGGCGATCTCCGCAATCGCCAGGGGGCTGCGCGGATCCAGCGCCTGCGCCTCGCGCAAACGCGTGAGCGCATTACCCATATCGCCGCGCTCCCGCAAAGTTTTGCCTTGGGCGACGAGCTCCTGAAAACGGGTCTCCGGCGGGGGCGCTTCGAGGCGAGAGAGCGGGACCGGAGTCGGCTTAGGAGGAGTCGCAGCAGGCTGGGGAAGAGCGAAGCCCGGGGTTTCGGCGAATGGATTCTCCGTATCGAAGCCTTCTCCATCGTTCCGCGTCGGCGGCACCGCGCGAGGAAGGACACGAGCGACAGGCCCGGTCACCCGCGAAGTTTCGAGAGCAACTGTGCTCCCTGTGCCGGGCAGCCGGGAGACGAAAGCCCACGCCAGCGCGCCGACCTGGGCGACCGCGGCCACACCGAGCACGCTGATCGCAACCACAAAGGTCCGGCCGACGGATGATCTCGTGATGGGCGAAGCGGCAGGCATGCGGGCTCTGGGAGGGCGCCAGCGTAGGGTTGCTCCTCCAGAGTGTCAAACAGCAGGAGACCGCACAGGAACTCTGCGCCTAAGTATTTGCTCCCTCGCGAGCTTTTCTAGTTCCAACAATGTTCCCGCTGCGGATGCGCCGCAACCCATCTATCATCTCGCGGTTCCACCGTCCCATGCTGCCTCTCCGCTGTTTACTGCTCGCTCTATTACTGCCCTCCGCCTCGTTTGCCGGGGAAACAGTAACGCGACCAGGCGTGCTGCATCTTTCGCTCGAGTCGGCAATTCGCATGGCGCTGGCGAAGAATTTCTCGATCCAGGTGGAACGCTTCGGTCCCCAAATCGCGCGGGAGCAGATCACCTCGGAACTAGGACGCTTCGATCCCACCTTCGACATTTCCGCCACTCGCAACGAGAACACCCGGCGCGATCCTTTGCTCGGCGAGGCCAGCCGCACGATCTCGCGGAACGATGAGCTGAGTACTGGCTTTTCTGGCCTGACGCCGTGGGGGCTGAGCTACGATGCCGGCCTCGGGTCGCGGAACAACACGGGCAGCTTCAGCCGATTCGATGATCAATTCTCCTCCACCGGTAGCCTCAGCTTACGGCAGCCGCTCCTCCGCGGCTTCGGCACGGACGTGAATCTCGCCCAGGTGCGCATCGCGCGGACAAATGCACTCGTTTCCGAGTGGCAGCTCCGGCAGCGGATTATCGACATCGTCACCCAGACGAATTTCGTTTTCAACGAACTCCACCTGGCCCACGAAAATCTTGCCGTTGCGGAGCGCTCGCGCGCCCTTGCCCGCCAGCTTCTCGTTGATAACCAGCGGCGCGCGGAGATCGGGGTCATGTCGCCACTCAATGTCACTACCGCGCGAGCGGAGGCGGCGGCGCGTGAAGAAGGCGTGATCCTCGCGCAGCGTCAGGTGAAGGATAACGAAAACTTCATCAAGCAGCTGGTGACAAACGACATGGAAAGCATGCTCGCTACCGAGGTGGAGATTGTTCCGCCACCCGCCCCACCTTTCGCTGCGAACGTGCCGGAGGGAATCCGCGACGCCCTCGAGCTGCGCCCTGATTATCGGCAGGCGATCCTCGATCTCCAGCGGCGAAATATCAGCCTCGTATTCGCGAAAAACCAGGCCCTCCCGCGGCTCGACCTTGTCGGCAGCCTGGATCTTCTCGGCATCGACAATGATTTCGGCACAAGTGTCGCGCGAATCGGCAAGCGCGACGAAACGGCGTGGTCGGCAGGGGCGATTTTTAGTCTGCCGATTCCGAACCGTGCGGCACGGGGCGACCTCAATGCAGCCCGGCTTTCATCCGCGCAGGCGCTGGTCACGTTGCAGCGACTGGAGCAGCAGATCGTAGTCGATGTCGACAACGCTTCAGGGCAGATCATCACTGGCCGGCAGCGGATTGCTTCCACGAGCGAGGCCCGACTGCTCGCGCGTGAAAGTCTGGAGGCAGGCGAGGAGCGGCTGCGCGCAGGGACGGGGACCACCTTTGAGGTGCTCGAGCTGCAGGAACGGCTCGCTACATCAGAAGCGGCAGAAGTCCGCGCGCGAGCCGACTACAACAAGGCGGTGTCGGAATATCATCGGCAGACGGGCACTACCCTCCAGATCTACGGTGTCAAAGTCGACTGACTCCCCTGCCCGAAACTCCCTGCTTCACCGCAGCTTACATCTGCTAAAAACCGCTACTCTCGCTCGCGAGAGTAAAAATGGAAGACACGCCCGGAGTCGCGTAAACGACCCCGGGTCGGACAGCTGAAAACTTAGTCTTTCTTCTCGCGGAGGGCGTCTGCCTGGTCCTTGAGAGCATCGGCGTGTTGTCACCTTGCTTACGCACACTGCTCGCGCTGGCATCAGCTGCGTCTTTATTGGCTGCCGAGGTGCGGGAGCTGTTGCTCTCGACTGCGTCGGCACGCTTTTCAGCGTTGTTCTCGACGGCATCTGCCTTGTTCTCGAGAGCATCGGCTTTCTGCTCCAGAGCAGCTTCCTGGCGGTTTTCCTGTTTGGAGTCACAAGCGGCGAAGCTAAGAGCGGCAACAGCGGTGAGAGCGAAATGGATCTTTGTGTTCATAATCATTGGGTGAGAAGGGTTTATCTTCATTAGCTCATCGGGACAACCCTTAGTGTAGGTCGTGTGATCTGAACTTCACGGCGTGCGCGGGCGCCGCTGAAGGAGCCCTTAGTCCTTCAGCGTGAGCGCGCGATTGTCGCGTCATTTCGGGCAGTCTAAAGATCCGCTCAAGCCCCAGCTCGGTGCCGGCGGCTCTGCTATTCGCGTGTGAGCAGCTTCTCCAGCAACGTATTCAGCCGCCCGAGCATCATCCGCGGATCTTCCAGAAGCCCAGCCGCGACAAGCGCGTTATCGAAGATCTGCTCCGCCACTTGTGCCGCAAGGCCGCTGTCGCTGTGACGGATCTTGTCCAGGCGCGCGATCATCGCGTGGTCCGGATTAATCTCCAGATCGGGCTTTGCATCCATCGCGGGAGTGCCTTCGCGGTTCATAGCCTTGATGATCCGCCGCATGCTACTGGTGAGCTGCCCATCGCTCTCGACCGCCACTGCGGGGCTGCCGACGAGGCGCTTTGAACTACGGACTTCACCCACCCGCTCACCCAGCGTCTCCTTGATGAAATTCGCGAGGAGGCGCGCATCGTCATCGCTCAAGGCATGCGTCTTGCCCTCAGGCTGATCGATCGTCAGATCCGCCTTCTCGGCTGCGATTACCTTCTTGCCGTCGAACTCCCGCAGGTGCTCCATGACGAACTCGTCGCGAGGATCCGACAGGAATAGCACCTCGTATTTCCGCTCGCGGAATACCTCATAGTAAGGGCTCGCCTCAGCGCTCTCACGCGTGGGCGCGAGCAGGTAATAGATCTCCTTCTGCGCCTCTGGCATGCGCGTCACGTAATCCGTAAGTGCCGTGGTCTTGCTTCCCTCCGTGTGCGAGGACTCGAAGCGCAGCAGTTTCCCAAGCGCCTCGCGGTGACTCCAGTCCGTCGCGATTCCCTCCTTCAGGCAATGGCCATGCTCGCGGAAAAAGCGGTCGTATTTCTCCGGGTCCGCCTTGGCTTCTTCGTCGAGCCACTTGATCACCCGCTTGGTCAGTACCTCGTTCAGCTTCCGCAGCAATGCGCTGTCCTGCATGGTCTCGCGGGAGATGTTCAGCGGCAGATCCTCGCTGTCGACTACGCCGCGCAGGAAGCGCAGCCACTCCGGAAAGAGGCCCTTCGCTTTCGGCTGAATTAGCACTTTGCGACAGTAAAGATTCACCTCGTTCTCCCCGCGCGAGAGGGTGAGCAGCTCGTAGTTCTTGCCGGGGACGAAAAGGAGTGCGCGGATCGACAAAGGCGCGTCGGCCGAGAAATGCAGCCGGTACTGCGGAGCCTCCGTATCGTGCCCGACATACTTGTAGAAATCCTCGTATTCGGCGTCCGTGATCTCGCTCTTGCTCCTCGTCCAGAGCGCCTGAACTGTGTTCACCGTGGTGCCGTTCAGCTCGATCGGGAACTGCACGAAATTCGAGTAGTGCTTGATGATCCGCTCGACGTTTGTCGCGCCCGCGAATTCCCCGTCGCGGAGCTGCAGCACAATTTTGGTTCCGCGGGGGAGATCGGTTGCCGGCTCGATCTCGTAACCCGTGCGTCCGTCCGAAGTCCAGATCCAGCCCTGCTCGCCTGCCTGATAAGAACGTGTATAAACCGTCACCTTATCCGCGACCATGAAGGCGGAATAAAAGCCGACTCCGAATTGTCCAATCAGATCGGCATTGCCCTGCGCATTCTTCAACTGCTCGAGGAACGCCTTCGAGCCGGAGTGGGCAATCGTGCCAAGGTTTTCGATGAGCTCTCCATGCGTCATGCCGATGCCCGCGTCGGTGAAGGTGACGGTCTTAGCCGAGTCGTCCGTGGTGACGCTGATCTTGAGTGCCGCGTCAGCTTCGAAGATCTCCGTTCCGGAAGTTTGTAGAAACTTCACTTTTTCCGTGGCGTCAGCTGCATTCGAGATGAGCTCGCGGACAAAAATCTCCTTATCCGTGTAGAGAGAATGGATGACGATCTCGAGCAACTGCGCGATCTCTGCCTGGAAGGCGTGTTTTTCGGTCGTGGAAGTCATAGGCCGCGCAGTTTAGGAGAGTCACGCGCGGGTTCAAGCGGCTCCTCGCGAACTTTTCTTCGCACCCAAAGCGTCTTTGGAAGCGTAAACTTTTTGACATTCTTTCCGACCGCCGACAAACAGCCATGGACGTGATCACGCAACAGCTTCAAGAACAGGCCGCATCGTACGCCGCCGGCGCTCTCACTGCGCCACAGCGCGCGCAATTCGAGCTCGTGCTGGAGTTTCGCGAGGACGTTCGCGAAATCGTCAACGATCTTCAGGAACTCACGGCCGCAGCGACGATCGCGACCCAGGACAACCAGCTGCGCCCGTCTGCAGCGCTCAAAGCCCGCATCATGGGGCTTCTCGATGATCGGGTGCAGCAAACGCGCGAGCCCGGATTCGTCATGACCACACCGGATGGGTTGGTGAACTGGGTGAATCCGGCGTTTTCCGCGATGTGCGGCTACTCGCTCGAAGAGCTGCAAGGGCGCAAGCTCGGGCCGTTGCTCCAGGGGCCGCTGACAGATCCAGCCGCCGTCGAGCGTGTGCGGCAGGCAATTGGCCAGCAACAGCCCTGCTCGGAAGCGCTGATCAATTACCACAAGAACGGACAGCCGTATTGGGTTTCGATCAATATCACCCCCATCCACGACGCAGACGGTGAGGTCCTCTGGTTCGCGGCTAGAGAGATGGAGTTGCCGGAACGGTTTGTGGAGGCGTAAGGCTCTGCTGCCGGCGCGAGTGCTCGGACAGCCGCGAGTGCGGGGATTTCCGATGCAATGATGAACAAGCGAGCGATCGCTCAACCCTCTCGTTGCTATGACCATGCGCACTTCA
>DASVRY010000555.1:0-4897 GCA_036388395.1 Chthoniobacteraceae bacterium | reverse complement strand
AGCGCGTCCTCGGCATTGAAGGCGGAGGCACAAAAACCGAGTGGGTCCTCCTCGCAGACGGTCAAAGCGTCGGAGAGGGTTCACTCCCTGCATCAAATCTCAAACTGATCAGTGACGAGGCGCTCCTGAGGCTCTTTGCTGTGATGCCGGATGCGACACACGTCGGAGCCTTCCTCGCCGGCTGCGCCACTCCGGAGGATGAGCGGCGGCTCCGGAGATTGGTCGCGCAGCGCTGGCCCGCGGCGCACATTGCAGTTGGCAGCGATCGAGATTCGGCAATGGCGACGTGCTTTCAGGATCGTGATGGCATCACGGTCATCGCTGGCACTGGCGCAGCCGTGCATGGAAGAAAGAATGGTCGCATCGAAAAGGCTGGCGGATGGGGCCAATTGCTCGGCGATCGTGGCGGCGGATACCATCTCGCGATGCAGGGCCTGCGGCATCTGCTCTCGCAGTATGATCTCACTCATCGGATCACTCCGTTGGCCGAACGCGTGCTCCAGATGCTTTCGCTCAACCGGCTCCAGGATCTCGTCGATTGGGCATCGCAGGCGGACAAGATGTCCGTCGCACGGCTCACGCCGGCGGTCTTCGAGGCGGCGCGTTTCGGTGAATCGGAGATGCTCGACGTTGTCGAAGGTGGAGCGCGCATCCTCGTGGAGTTCACTCGCGCCGTCGCGCAGCGGCTGGATTTCGAGAAGGCACCGGTGCGGCTGGTTGGCGGAGTCTTTGGGCATCATCCGGAATACGTCGCCCTCTACCGCTACCGGATGAGTGTGCTCCTGCCCGACTGCGAAGTGGAAGTTTGCTCGCGCTCGGGAGCCTACGGCGCAGCCTGGCTCGCCGATCGGGACAGCTCTTCCAGCTCGAAGGCTGAAAGCCTGGCTGAGAGCTGTAGTTCCGACTCTCCCTCTTCATCTTCGTCTTCATCCCCTGCTCCTTCGAGCCTTCGAGCCTTCGAGTTGAACCCGTCCGAGTTGGCCGTCGCTGCCACGGAGCAAAGCAACCCGCGTTCAGCGAATCTCGACAAGCTCCCTACACCTGAGCTCGTGGAACTGTTCATCACCGAGGAGGACCGGGTCGCACAAGCGCTGGCCGCTTGTCGGCCGCAACTCACTGCAGCAGTGGACCTGATTGGGGACGCGCTGCACGGTGGTGGCCGGCTTTTCCACATCGGGGCCGGCACCAGCGGTCGGCTCGGCGTGCTCGATGCGAGCGAAATCCCGCCGACTTTTGGCGCGCCGCCTGAGCTGGTGCAGGGAATCATCGCCGGAGGCGCCGCGGCCTTGCACCGCGCAGTCGAGGGCGCGGAGGACCAACCAGAGGCCGGCGCCCTCGCGGTTCAGGAGCGCGGCGTGCGAGCTGGAGATGTCGTCTGCGGGATCGCCGCGAGCGGACGCACTCCTTACGTGCTCGGAGCGCTTGCCCAGGCGCGAAACCTCGGCGCCCGCACGGTGCTCGTCACCTGCAATCCCGCCCGGATGGCGTCACCAGAGCCATGGGACGTGGAGATTGATCTTCCGACCGGGCCGGAGATTGTCACCGGCTCAACGCGACTGAAGGCCGGTACAGCGACGAAGGTTACTCTGAATCTGCTTTCCACCTGCGCAATGATTCGCCTCGGCAAAGTCCGTGGCAATTCCATGGTCGATTTAAACATTTCCAACGCCAAGCTGCGCGATCGCGGAGTGCGACTGGTCAGCGGCAGTCTCGGCATCAGCTACGAGGACGCGGAAGCACAGCTGCGCGGGGCGAAGTGGAACGTTCGGGCGTGTCTCGAAGCGGCGAGTCAACCCGCAACGTAACGCCTTCGAAGAAGTTCTGCACAACATGGAAAGTTAACCACCCTGGTGGATTGGAATAGCCACGGCTGGCGAGTTTTACGCAGCGGCAGCTATCGCTGTAAAACCGCAGCGGACGAGGCTGAGCACAAAGTTTCCTCTGTAGGATGACGAATTCTGCCTCGAAAAATCCCACTGGCACACCCGGTGCTAATGGGACACGTGTTCGCGAAAATCGAACCGGGAAACAATCCAAATAGGGGAGCAGCTCGATCGGAGGGTTACGTTGAAGGGACCGGGGGGAACCATTCAACTGGGCCGGTCGAGCTGCATTTCTCCCGGGAGTAGCAAAGACCCGGCTCCTATCCCGAGTGCTCGCCGAACCAACGCTCAGTCATCGACCCAACAAGGATCCCGTGATCTTTCCCCCTCCCGACCACCCTAAGCGGAGCGCCGCTTAAGCGCGCAGTCGAAGGACCCCATAGAAGGTCGAAACGCCGTCCCAGAGCTGCCATATCGCGTCCCTCTTCCAAGGCCGCTGTCGAGCTACGGGGTTCTTCGCCCGCCTTTCCAGACTAATGCCGCGTGCCGAGTCCGCTCGATTTCTGGAGCGACTTGCCCTGCAGGGTGCTGCCACCAAGGGGGTTCCGCGACGAACTCGATGAAGGTGGGTTTGTTGAACGGGGATTCGCCGAGCCGCCGGGCGCAGGCTCTCTGCTTTGAATACCGACTGGTTCACTGTTGGCGCCGAGCGTCTGACGGATTTGAGCCTGTTGTGCTGCCTCTGTCTGGCGGAGTTGCTGGGCGAGGAGGATGTCGTTGGTCACCTGGCTGGCGGAGAGCTCCACGCGATGACCTTCCGCGAGGTAAACACCTTCTTCAATCTTGCGCAGCTCGGTGCCACGGCTGAGCCCCGCAACGCCATCATTCGTCGTCACCGACGTCGGCTCGAGGAGGTAGAACGTGCCCTCAGGCGCGGTCCGCGCGACTGGTGGTGGGGCGACGGCAGCCTTCGCTGCAGGGGTTGCAGGCGCAGCGGTAACCTTCGGTGGAGTGGGAAGACTTTTCTCCGTTCCACTCGGCACCGGTCGCGCCGACGGTGGGGGTGGCGTGTCCGTTTTGAGGGGTTCTGCGGGCGAGGTGCTCGCCACCGCGGCAGGAGGCGCTGCGGTTTTGGGTTGCGGCGGCGGCGTCCCTGGCGCAGCGGCGAGTGCCGCTTGCATCCGCGCCTGCGCTGCCTGATCCGCCGCAAACGCCAGCTCAGCCACCCGGATGTCGTTCGTTACCTGATTCGCCGTGAGCTCCACTCCATGTCCTCCAGGCGCCAGATACCGGCCGTTCGGCAGCTTGGTCACAGCGGCTCCGGGTTTGAGGCCTGCGATACCCGCTCCTGTCGTGACGGAGACAGGCGTGAGAATAAAGAAGACCCCTTCTGGCGCGAAGACGCTGTTCTCCGTAACCACCGGGATCGGCTCCGCAGGCATACTGAGCTGGTCGGCACTTGAGGCTCGATCTTGCGACTCCGGCGTAGGCGCTTCGGCAGGGGCGGTAGTTGGCGGAACCGCGGGTTCCGGCGTCACGGCCAGCGCCGGTTTTATGGGCACCGGCTCAGCGCTGGTGGTGGAGACCGCCGCTGGCTCGACGCGCTCGGTCTTTCCACAGCCCGCCAGCAATACAACCACACATGCGGCACCACACCAACTCAGCTTATCCCTCCAGGAGCGCGACGGAATCATGGCTGGTAACATCGGGGCACCGGCAGCTTTTTGGCAAGTCCGATAAAAACTTCAGCTTCTCTCCACGATCGCATCTGCGTGCACCTCTCCGGCGCTGGTTACATCTCCTTTTCCAGCCGCTCGCTCAGCCACTGCTTCATCATGCTCTGGTAATTCAGATACCGTGATCGGGCAATGCGCTTGATGCGGGCCAACATCCGTGGGTCGAAGCGCAGCGTGATCGTCGTCGACTCGCGTGTCTCCGACTTCAAGATTGCGCCGTTCATCAGTCGCGAATCCAGACGCGTCTGCGCCCAAAAGACGGCTTCATCCTCGTCGCTCTCGAAGTGCGGAATCTCGGTCCAACGCGTGATTACATTCATCTTTAGAAACCCATCTCCGTGTTCTTCCGTTCGTAGAAGGCGAGCTCCTCGGGCATCATCTCGCGCGCCAGAATCACCCGGTAGCGTTTCCCGTCGGTCCAGAAGACCGCGAAGATCGCCCGCTGATCGATCGATTTGCCGAGGTTGAAATAGCGCGCCTTGTCCCCATCGTTGTCGCTCTCCGGCAGGAGGCGAATGCTGAAAGGGTCCTCGAAGGACTCTTCGATCTCTTTGGGCGCGACCGTGCGAAGATCGAAAGGGGCGTCGAGCCAGTCAAATTCCATGGAAGAGTGGGGCAGTCAGAGCGTCAGCTTAACACGGGATCAACCCGCGCGCTGGATCAACTCGATCTCGTAACCTTCCGGGGCATCGATGAAGGCGATCACGCTTCCGCCGCCGGTGGGCGTGGGTCCGTCGGAAAGCGGGTAACCTTTCGCCGCCGCCTCGCGAGCAAAGGCCTCGAGATCGTGGACTTCAAAAGCCAGATGCGTGGTATCGAAGCCGACATTCACCGGGCCGCTCTCGTCAAATTTACAGATCTCAATCTCCTCGTCGCTTTGCGGCGCCTTGAAGAAGACGAGCTGCGAACCACGTGGCGAAGTGTGCCGCCGCACCTCCTCCAGCCCGAGCACTTCCTTGTAAAAATGCACGGTCTTCTCGAGATCCTGCACGCGGTAGCGAGTATGAAGGAGCCGTTTGAGCATCGGGATTTTGGTTTTCAGCAGTCGAGATTCGGATTTACGGTCCTCTTCCGGTTGCCGCGTTGTACTAGCGGAGAAAATCGGAAACCTGAAACGAAATCCTGCACTTCCATGATCACCCTCGGCATTGATAGCGGCACCCAGAGCACCAAGACGATCGCACTCGACGTCGAAACCGGGGAGATCCTCGCCTCCGCCTCCGCCGCTTACGGCATGATCGAAGATCTGCCTGCCGGACATCTCGAGCAGGATCCGCAGGTCTGGATCGATGCAGTCGACTCGACGATTCGCGAATGCCTGGCGAAACTCGGCAGCCG
>DASVRY010000554.1:0-3294 GCA_036388395.1 Chthoniobacteraceae bacterium | reverse complement strand
GATGAAAGTGAGCGAGTCGCCGACCTTCCTGCTCTCGTAAAGGATCTTGTCCACCGGCACCTCGTAGGTGCGGTTCTCCGCCTCGACACGGACGACGAATAGATGCTCACCATCGATCTCTCGTGCCTTCATCCCCTTCTTGCCAAACTCGATCTGCTGCTCGGGAGCGGGATTGAAACGTCGCTCGGTAATGGTGCCTGTGAGGCGATTTCCCACGGGCTTGCTGCCCATGGTCATGATTCCGTAGATCACGAAAGCCAAGATCAGCACGGCGCACGCACCGCCGATCAAGGCGTCGCGGAAGGTCGTGTTCGGAACAATCGTCCGTGGATTCAGAGGCTTCATTTTTCGCTCAGATGATCAGGTTCGAACGACACTGACGGCACGGCTATCGCCACGCCCAACGGCACCACCCGCGGTTCAGCCATGAACCGCCGCTGCCAGACATAGCGTTTGAGCAAAACCTTCACGGTTGCCGTCATTGGCACCGCGAGAATCGCGCCGAGCAAGCCGCCCATCAACAAGCTCCACACGAAGACGGAAACGATCACCGTCATCGGGTGAAGACCCACGGATTCACCAACTATTTTTGGCGTGATGAAGAGGCCGTCGATCTGTTGCACGATCGCGAAGATGCCGGTGACGATCACCGGGAAGAGCCACCACGGCTCACTCGGGACCCAGGTGCCAGCCCCGCCCTGGACGATCGCGATGATCACGGCAGGGATCCAGCAGAGGATAATGCCAAGGTATGGGATGAGGCCGAGGAGGCAAAGGAGCAGGCCAATGAGCAGCCCGAAATCCAGCCCGACGACGACAAGCCCGATGCCGGTGGCGGTGCCGTTGAGCAGGCTGACGAGGAGTTGCCCGCGAAAGAACGCGATCAGATAGCCATTGATCTCCGCGAGGACGGAAACGACTTCATCTTTAAAGGCAGACGCCCGCAGCGGGATGTAATCGCCCCAGCTCTCCGAGATGTTCCGGCTCTCGATGAGGAAGTAATACAGATAGATCGGCACGATGATCATGCTCAGCAGGAAGCCGAACACACCCAGGAAGCCGCCGACGCTCTGGCGGATAAGATTCCATCCATTCCGCAGAACCGCAGGCAGCGTCGTGCGCATCCAGTCGCCTGAAAGCAGGTGCTGCAGATCGAATTGATCCACTTCTGCGGCAGCCACTGTGGCACGCGGAGCGACGGTGCCGAGATCCGTCTCCACTGGTGTGCCCAACGAGGTCCCAGTAAGGAGCGGCCGCTCCTCCGGCTCCATGATCTTGATCGTTGGATCTTCAGGAGGCGCGCCTGGTGACACAGCCTGGTCGCCAGGCTGTAATTGCGGCAGCAGCTGGATCCCATGCTTCAGACGGACCTCTTCCGCAAAGTCGACGGCGAGTTCCTTCAGCCGCAGGGTGTAACCGGGCACCCGTCGGGCGAGATTCACGCTCTGTGTGGAGATTGCAGGGACGATCCAGAGGAGAATTCCCGCGAAGGCAATCGAAACGAGCGCAAAGACAAAGAGCACCGCTCGCTGCCGCGATGTGCCCCATGAGACGATCTTCGACACCAGCGGATGGAGCAGATACGCCATCACTCCCGCGATCGCGAAAGGGATCAGGATCGGCTGGAGGAATCCCAGAACCCGCGACACGAGCCAGATCAACCCGACCGCGGTGCCGCCGATGGCGACGATCGCGAGCGTCGTCAGCGCACCCCAGATGATCTTCCGCTGCCAGGGTGTGGGGTATTCCGAAAGGTTCATCCGAGGTGGCAATCTGGGAAGATGCTCGCGCGCCGCCAAAAATGTCGAGCGTGCTCGCTCGGGCGAAAGGCTTCGCCTGGTGAGTCGGCGGGCTTGCCGCAATGAGCAGCACTGCGGACGGGGTGCCCGCTCCTCGGCCTTACATGTACGAGATGATATTTTCGCCGAACTCCGAGCACTTGATCTCCGTCGCGCCTTCCATGAGGCGGGCGAAATCGTAGGTCACGCGCTTGCTGCCGATTGCGCCGTTCAGGCCTTTCACGATGAGATCCGCAGCTTCGCCCCACCCGAGATAACGGAACATCATCTCGCCGCTGAGCACCACGCTGCCGGGGTTGACCACATCCTTGTTCGCATACTTGGGCGCGGTCCCGTGGGTGGCTTCGAAAATCGCGTGACCGGTCACGTAGTTGATATTGCCGCCCGGCGCAATGCCGATGCCGCCGACCTGCGCTGCGAGGGCGTCGGAGAGGTAATCGCCATTAAGGTTCAGTGTGGCGATGACGTCGAAATCACCAGGCCGCGTGAGGACCTGCTGGAGCGTGATGTCTGCGATCGCATCCTTGATCACGATGCCATTCGGCAGCTTGCACCATGGACCGCCGTCGATCTCCACCGCGCCGAACTCGGTCTTAGCCAGGTCGTAAGACCAGTCGCGGAAAGCTCCTTCCGTGTACTTCATGATGTTCCCCTTGTGCACGATCGTGACGGACTTCCGCCCGAGGTCGATCGCGTATTGGATCGCCGCACGCATGAGCCGCTGGGTGCCTGTCTTGGACACAGGCTTGATGCCGACGCCGACCAGCTCCGGAGAGTCCTTACCAAAGCGGATTTTCTTAAACTCCTTGGGGAAATTCGTGGAGAGAAACTCCAGGGTCTTCATCGCGAGATCGCCGCCCGCCTCGAAGTCGATACCGGCATAGATATCCTCGGTGTTTTCCCGGAAGATCACCATATCCACAGCTTCCGGGCGCTTTACCGGAGAAGGGACGCCGGTGAAGTACTGCACAGGACGCAGGCACACGTAGAGATCGAGCAACTGGCGCAGCGCCACATTCAGCGAGCGAATGCCACCACCGACGGGCGTGGTCAGCGGCCCCTTGATGCCGACGAGGTATTCCTTGAAGGCGGTGATCGTATCATCGGGGAGCCAGCTGTTGAACCGCTTGAACGACTCCTCGCCCGCGAACACTTCAAACCAAGCGATCTTGCGCTGTCCACCGTAGGCCTTTTCCACCGCAGCGTCGAACACGCGGACGCTTGAAGCCCAGATGTCCGCTCCGGTGCCGTCGCCGCGGATGAAAGGGACGACTGGATTCGCAGGAACGGTAAGTTTGCCGTTGCTGATCGTGATCTTTTCGCCAGCGGGCGGAGTGCAGGTGGTGTAGGCCATAGGATTTGGGGCGGCGATTAGAACAGATGCGCGAGCCGAGGTCTAGAGACGGATGACGAAAGGCGGAAAAGGTCGAAGCCCGGAGTCCACCACCAGTTGCGACATCCTGCGGCTGCTGTGATCCGCGTGCCTACAGGAGCC
>DASVRY010000553.1:0-4865 GCA_036388395.1 Chthoniobacteraceae bacterium | reverse complement strand
GGGTGATGCGATCTCGCGCGATGATGATCCGATGCTCCGGCGATGGTCCCCGGGCGAGCCTCTCGAACCAGATGCAGAGCTCCCGCGGGTGCCCGTCTCCAACCTCTCGAAAAGCGCGGCGAAATACGCCCTCGCGATTGTTGAAGGGCTTCCCTTCAGGAGTTTCAGCGCGCCGCTTTACGAACAAGCAACAATCTCCCGCCTCTCCGTCATCCTGAGCGGAGCGAAAGGAGCTTAGCGACTGAGCGCAGTCGAAGGACCCCGACGTGGTAGAGAAGTCTACCCAGAACGCCCAAGTAACTGCGGCGCTGAACGTCGAACATCGAACACAAAAACGGGAGCCGCTCACTACGGTCGTCAGTGCGACGAGTCGGCCTCCGCTTCGGCCAGCACTCGCTGCACGCACTCGCCAAGCGACTGTAGATTGTATGGCTTCAAGAGCAGCGCCTTGAATCCAAGATCTTGCACGCGTTCCCCATCGAGGCTGGCGCTGTATCCCGTGGTCAGGATCACGGGAATGCCGGGCCGCAACTCGAGTAGCTGACGCCCGAGATCGATCCCGCTCGTTTGCGGCATCGTCATGTCTGTAATCACCAAATCGAACTCTTGCGCCTTGAACAGCTCCAGCGCCGTTCCTGGGCCAGTTGTTGTCACAGGCACGTAGCCGAGGCGTCGGAGGAACCGTTCGCCAAGTGTGGTGAGGACTACTTCATCATCAACAAAAAGGATGCGTTGTCCTGTGCCCTGCGGAGGTTTGGCGGGTGACTGCATAGGTTGGGAGGGTTCGAGTTCGACCGCTGGAAAGTAGAGGTGGAAGGTCGTGCCGAGCCCTGGCTGGCTCTGCATGGTGATCGCGCCATCCGACGCTTTCATGATGCCATGCACGACCGAGAGGCCCAGGCCCGTGCCTTTGCCCGGCTCCTTGGTTGTGAAAAACGGCTCGAAGATGCGCTCCGCCATCTCCGAGTTGATCCCGCAACCGCTGTCTTTTACCGAAAGGCAGACATACCGCCCCGGGCGTAGCTCCGGCAGGCTGTGGACAAAGTCGTCGTCCAGATCTCGTGTGCGGAGCTTGAGATCGACCACGCCGGGCTGATCACCGATGGCGTGCCAGGCATTGGTCACGAGGTTTAGGAGCACCTGATGCACCTGCGTCGCATCGCCGAGGATGGTGGGCGCACTTGCTTCCAGGTCAGAGCGGATCTCGATATGCGCGGGAATGGTTGCCCGCAGCATCTTGAGTGATTCAGGGATGGCGTGCTGGAGCTGCAGGGCGGTGCGCTTTTGCTCGCGCGGCCGGCTAAAGGCGAGGATCTGCTCGACCAGCGCCTTTGCTCGATGGCCCGCGCAGAGGACCTCTTGAAGATGTGCGTGAGCTTCGTCGATATTCCGTTCTGCAATGCCCAGTTCAGCAAAGCCGATGATGCCCGCGAGGATGTTGTTGAAGTCATGCGCGATACCGCCGGCGAGCGTGCCGATCGCTTCCAGCTTTTGCGACTGCCGCAGCTGCTGCTCGAGGTGTTGGCGTTCCGCCTCGGTGCGTTGGCGTTCCAGGATATCCGCCTGGAGGGCGCGATTCGTCTGCTCGAGATCGAGCGACTTCTGCTCGAGCTTCGCAATGAGGCGGGTGTTATATTCCTTGAGGTAAATCGTCTCATCGGGCGCTGGGGTAGTCTCCTGCGCCTTGGGCAAGGATCCTCCGCTCTCCGCGACCTCCACTGCGTGGCGAATGAGAATTTCCGGCTCCACCGGTTTGATGAGGAAACGGTCGGCGCCAAGGCTGAGCGCAAACGCCGCGTCCCGCGGATCGGTGTACGTTGCCGTATAGAAAATGAACGGGATCGCGCCGAGGCGGCGATCCTTCTTCAGCTCCCGGCAAAGCTGAAACCCATCCATGCCCGGCATGAGAATATCCGAAATGATAAGATCATACACCCCGCGTTCGGCGAGCTTCAACGCCTCGACGCCATTGCTCGCGGAATCCACCTGATGGCCGTGCCCGCGGAGGAGCGCCTCCAGCATGTAGAGGTTCTCGTCTTTGTCGTCGACACTTAGGACCCTCATGAGCTTTGAGCCTTTTCGGGAAGAAAGCGCGCCACCTCTGCGACAAACGTCTCCGGGGAAATCGGCTTCTCGATGTAACCTGCAAAGCCCATCCGCAGGGCTTTTTCGCGGTCCCCGAGCATGGCAAATGATGTCACCGCAATGAGTGGGATATTTTCGAGGCCCGGCATGGTCCGGATGCGAGCCGCGGCTTCGTAGCCGTCCATTTTGGGCATTTGTATATCCATCAAGATAAGGTCCGGCACTCCCTCGGCGATGCGCTCGAGCGCAGCTTCGCCATTGGCAGCATGGACTACTGTGTATCCGCTTTTCTGGAGCAGGAATGTGGCCAGATAGCGGTTCTGCTCATTGTCTTCCACGAGGAGGATGGTCGCGCTCATAGCTGGGGGGTGCCGGAGGACTCACGTGGCAGCCTGAAGGTAAAGTGCGATCCCGCGCCAAACTCGCTCTCCGCCCAAATGTTGCCGCCAAGCATCGTGACCAGCTGGCGCGAAAGATACAAGCCGAGTCCTGTGCCTTCGTAGACTCGTCTCGCTGAGCCGTCCACCTGTCGGAAGGCCTCGAAGAGGTGCTCGAGGTTCGCCGTTTTTATTCCGATCCCCGTATCGCTCACCGTCACGGTCAGCCACTGCGGAGTGGTTTCCGTCACGATCCGGACCTCACCCTCGTGGGTAAACTTCAACGCGTTGTTCACGAGATTGAGGAGGATTTGCATCACTTTTTGCCGGTCCATCCAGAGCTCCGCCTCCGGCGCGTCCAACTCGACGACGAGCGCGAGGTTCTTCTGCCGGGCAAAAGGGCCGAGGCTCTCGACCACGCTATCCACCACCTCTGCGAAGCGGATCCGCTCGCGGAAGATCTCCATTTTTCCCGACTCGATCCGCGAGAGATCGAGCAGGTCGTTGATCAATGCGAGCAAGTGTTTCGCCGAAGAATAGACAAAGCCGAGCTGCTTTTTTTGCTCCGCGTTGAGCGGTCCCGAGAGCCCTTGATCGAGGATTCCGCTGAAGCCAATAATCGAGTTCAGAGGAGTGCGCAGCTCGTGGCTCATGGTCGCCAGGAACTCTGATTTCAAGCGGTCGAGCTCCTTTAATCGCTCATTCGCCTCTTCGAGGTCGCGGGTTCGTTCCGCCACCTTCACCTCGAGATTGTCGCGCGCCTCGCGCAGAGCGAACTCCGCCTCCCGACGTTGTGCCACTTCGATGCTGATCGAGATGAGGTCCGCCATCGAGCTGGCAAAGTTCTGTTCATCGAGCGACCACTCGCGAGGAACGCCTCCATTCTCGTGGCAGAGAATGCCGACGAGCTTGCCCCCGGCGCGGATCGGCGCATCGAGCAGCGAGTAGAGATTATTTGGCTCGAGGTAGGTGTCCTTGAATTCGGCCGTCCGTGGATCCGTCCGCGCATAACTCGCTGGGACCGTTCGGCCCTCCTGGATGGCTTCAAAATAGAGCGGGTAATCTGCGATGAGCATCTTCGCGCCGCTCATGTGTGCCCCGGTGGCCGGCTCGAAAACATCCGCGCAGGTGATGGCATCGCGCGCTTCATTGAAGAACCACACGGCCACCCGGCTCACCTCCAACGTCTTTGCGGAGGTCTCTGTGATGGCGCGGAAGGCAATCGCTGAATCTCCCCCAAGCAGCGCGGGATTATTCGCCTGCTCGGCGAGTCCCGCATTCTGCCGCTCGAGCCGGCGCATGGTCGCGCGGATCGCCTCCTCGGCGGCTTTTCGCGCGGTGATCTCGATGCCCAACCCGATCATGCACGCCTGGCCATTCTCGAGCAGTCGCTGCCCTGTGATGAAGTGCGGGGTCGCCCAGCCGTTGCGATTTCTGATGTGCAGCTCCATTTCGACCCGGCCTTCCGCAAGGCAGCTCTCGGTCTGTTGATGCACGAGTGCTTTCTCCTCATCGAGAAAGAAGGTCAGCGGATTCAGGTGCGGGATTTCCTCGGGCCCGTAGCCGGTCACCGCCTCGAAGTTCGTGTTCCAGCGGAGTAGTCGACGCTCCGCATCGCAGAGGTAAAAGATCCCGGGCATCGCATTGAGCAACGTGTCGGTGAACTCCTTCTCCGCTCGGAGGGCGCTTTCCGCCTCACGTCGGCCGCTCAGATCCCGCGAGACGACGAGCACCTTGTCGGGCTGCCGGTCGCGATCCCGGATCAAGCTGAAGACGCCCTCGAGGTAGACAATCGAGCCGTCGGCGCGCCGGAGCCGGTATTCCACGCGCTGATCGGTCCCGCTCGCGATCGTCTGGTGAAAAGCCGTCTTAATCCGCGGCCGATCTTCAGGCAGGATGTCCTCCTCCGTAGCCCCCGTCCACTTTCCGTCGGCGACCTGCAGCACGCGTCGATAGGAGACGCTATAATAGAGCGGCCGCCCTTCCAGGCTGGTGATCGCAATCAAGTCCGAGACATTTTCCGTAAGGATCCGGAACATCTCCTGGCTGGCCCGCAGCGCCGCCTCGCCGAGTTCCCGCTCCGTCACATCGGCAAAGACGAGGACGGCGCCGATCACCTCGCCCGCGCGGTTGCTCAACGGCGAAGTGCGTTCGCTGATGACGTGTTCGGCGCCGTCGCGGGCCAGGAGCAGCAGGTCCGTGCGGCGCTGGCATTTGTCTTTGTCGCGGAGAACCACACGGACCGCGTGACCACTCGGCGCGCGGCTCGTGCGCTCCACCACGCGGTAGACGTCGAGCAGAGGTAGACCACGCGCCTCCTCCTCACTCCAACCGGTAAGCTTTTGCGCGACTTCATTCATGAGCAGGATGCGTCCGTCGCGATCCGTGGAGATGACCGCATCG
>DASVRY010000552.1:0-3150 GCA_036388395.1 Chthoniobacteraceae bacterium | reverse complement strand
TATTCTGGAAGTGGCGTGTCAGTCGCCGCCACCGTCCGCACCGCCAAAGTCTCCACCCCCTCCGTCGGACCGTCCGATACTATTCTTCGCGTGCGCTTGCCGGCATGATGCATCCCACTGCGAGAGCGTCTCTCGTTGCGTTTCCGTCATCCTCAACCCCGGCGGCAGCGGTGAATGACACGCGGGACAACGGTCAAGGAGCCGGTTGTAGAGGACCTCGTTACACTGGGGGCACCGCGGCGGAAGCGGTTCTGACGAGGGTGGAACTTTGGGCTTCCGTAGCAACGAGTGGGCGATCACCCACAGGATTCCCACGCCTCCGACCAATCCAGCGACTAGCAGAGAGTCATAGTTCACGGGGATGCGCGTAAGTTCTCCGGCAACTCCTGGTCGGTCAAAGGGCTCAGTCGTGGACGCTGCGCGCCATAACGCGACCGCTCGCGTGACCGGCGAATCATTTCGAAGTGCTTCGCGACAAAAGCGTGATCGGCAGTCCAGTTATAAGCGCCGTTCCGATCCACGAGCCAGACGCAGTCCAACCCGTCCTGGGGTGAATAGTAGCCTACTCGATAGAGCTGCCCAATCTCGCGACCATGGCGTCGCGCGTGTGGCCACAGGCGGATGAGCCGCAGTAGGGTGAGCGGTGGCAGCGGATTAGAGGCGTCTCCGTCCATGTAGATAAAGGTTTGAAGAATCTGCTTTCAGCTCTGCTCGGTTTGCGGCCTTTGGTCAACTTTTCACCGCCCCATGCTGCTGGCAAATCTAAGGGAACTCCTTCCGAGCCCGCGCAAGGATCTGCTCGACTAGCTCAGTCTTCGCTCGTGCATAGGCATTCATATCCGTCCAATCCTCCTTCGCCAATTTGCGCTTCAGGATCTCGTAGCTGGCGCGATCCTCGGCGTTCCTCCTGAGCCAATCCCGAAATGCCAGCTGGCGCCCAATCTCAATACAACCCGCGGAGAAAAGATGAATGTGCACGTCGAGGTTGGGGGTTCGGAACATCCGGTGTTCGTGCCAATCGGGTTCCCTGACCCGCAGGACATAACCCGCCTCCACGAGACGAGGGAGATAAGAGGATTCCACGCTGGAATCCTCCACGACGACCATGATGTCGATGATCCGCTTCGCGGCGAGGCCTGGCACGGAGGTCGATCCGACGTGTTCGATTGACAAGGCGGTTGTGCCTATAGCGTGCTGAATAATCTGCGCGTGCTCGCGAAACTGCTCCGGCCATCGGGGGTCATAGTCGACCACAACGATCTCCCTCTTCTCGATTCCACCGATCAATACTTCAGCCATGTTCTTCCCTTTGAGATAAACCGGCGCGCTCGAGGCGTAAAGAGGCCGGCGGCCAAAGCGGGGATCAATGCATCACCCACTGCGCATCCGAGACGAGGCAGATGCCGCCGCGGCGCTTGAGGATCGGACGGATGGCATCCACGATATCGCTCAGGCGTTCGGGCGGGCAGGCAGTCAGGACGAGGCTGTTCTTGAACACGTCGGTGAGTTCGTCCCCGGATTGCACACCGCGTTCGCCCCGCCCGGTGACGTCGCGCACGACGGAGTAGCCGTTCACGCCGAGGCTATCTAACACCCGGCAGACTTCCCGCGTCTCGAGTGCGTCGGTGATGATCTCAATACGTTTGATTGCCTGCATAGGGTTAGCTCCAGAAGTGGTTGATCACGGCAAGGTAAAGCGGCAGTCCGAAGACGACATTGAACGGGAAAGTAATCGCCAGCGCCATCGGAACATAGATTCCGGGACTTGCCTGCGGGATGGCGAGGCGCATCGCGGCCGGCACTGCAATATAGGATGCGCTCGCGCAGAGGACCGTAAAGAGCAACGCATCGCCGCGACCGAGTCCCAGTAACCAGGCTATCGCCACTCCAATCGCGCCGTGGACGAGCGGAGCGGCGATGGCGTATCCGCAGTGCACCGCGCGCAGCTCGCGGCTGGCGGCCAGCCGTCGCGCGCTGACCAGGCCGAGATCGAGCAGGAAGAGGCACAGCATGCCTTTGAAGATGCCACTGGTGAAAGGGGCGAGCGCGGTTTCGCCGGAGGGCCCAGTGATCACGCCGATGACCATACTTCCGACGAGCACGAAGACGGATCCATTGAAGAATGCTTCGCGCAGCAATTCGCCCCAGCCGTGCGCGTGTCCCTCTTCATTAGCGCCAAAGCGCCGCGCGAGCAGGACCCCGATGACGATCGCTGGTGATTCCATGAGCGCCATCGCGGCGACCATCCAGCCGCTGGATGGGATCTGAAGCTGGCCGAGGAGTGTGACTGCGGTGATGAAAGTAACCGCGCTTACTGAACCGTAAGTCGCCGCGACGGCTGCGGCATTGGCAGTGCCGAGCCGCTTCCTGAGCACCACAAAAGTGCCGATCGGCATCGCGACGGCGACGAGCAGCGCTGCGCCGAGCGTGATGAGCATCTGCGTTTCCAGCCCGCTCCGGTTTAGCTCCACGCCGCCTTTGAAGCCGATGGCGAGTAGGAGATAGAGGGAGAGCAGCTTCGGGACGGGCTGGGGAATCTCCAGATCGGACCGAAGCCACGCCGCCAGCGCGCCGAGGAAGAAGAACAGGACCGGCGGACTGGCGAGGCTGGAAACGAGGATGCTTGTATCCATGCTTAGCTAATCTCGCTCGGCTGATTCGCGCCCGGAGAGATTGCGGACCAATCCCGGCGCAGCACCTTCGCGAGCTTTGCAAACGTCTCAGAATGTCGCGCAATCACGGTGGCGGCGACCGCGGCGTCGTCGACGTAGCCGATCGCGCCGAGAGAGTCGGGCACGAGGTCGATGTCGCGATGGAAGTATTGCACGGCGAAGGCAGCTTCGAGTGCCGCCTGATAAGGGACCGTCGCATACGTCGGCCGCTGAAAGGTGAATCCTTCAACCACATCGAGGAGGAACGCGAGCTGCAGGCTGGCCTGCGGGAGGCCGGCGGCATCAAGCTCCGGGAGCTTCTCGCGGATCGCGGGTTCCTCGGAAATTAGCTGAGCCACCAGGCGCGGAGTCAGGCGCGCGGTGCCCGTCTCGATGAACTTTGTGAATTCTGCGGCGTGCGCGAAGGGGTCGAGGGATTCGGGCTTCGAGGGTTCGACGCCGGCCTTTGCTGTCTCAGAGGTGGTATTCGTTGTCATCA
>DASVRY010000551.1:0-4621 GCA_036388395.1 Chthoniobacteraceae bacterium | reverse complement strand
CGCGACTTACCGTCAGGGCAGCAAAGTCACCGAAGAGCTGCTCCGGCGCGATCCGGAGAATCGCCTAATGGCGCGCAGTTCCCGCTTTCGCGCTCCAGCGATGGTCCTCCGCGACCTTGCCCTCGCCGCGAGCGGCCTGCTCCATGAACAGGTCGGCGGAAAGCCCGTTTACCCATACCAACCCGAGGCGATCTGGGAGACGCTCGCGATCACGAAGGAGCGGGACTTTACCTATCCAGCCTCCAGCGGCACCGATCTCTACCGGCGCAGTATCTACACTTTCTGGCGGCGGACGATCGGCCCGGCCAATATGTTCGATGCCGCCAATCGGCAGACGTGTAACGTGCGTCCTGCGCTCACCAGCACGCCACTCCACGCGCTGACCACGCTGAACGATCTCACCTGGGCGGAAGCGGCACGCGTGCTCGCCGAGCGGAGCATGAAAGCAGGTGCTGATCTCGATGCACGGCTGACTTTTGCCTTCCGCCGGGTGCTCGCGCGGCCTCCGACCGAGCGCGATCTCGCCGCTCTGCGCCGCACCTACGAAAGGCAGCATGTCATCTATCAAGCCGACGCTCCGGCAGCAGCGCAGCTCATCAAGGTGGGCACTGCGCCGCGCGACGAGCAGCTCGGCTCAAGCGAGCACGCCGCAATGACGGCGGTTTGCCTCGCGCTTTTCAATCTCGACGAAGCGCTCACGCGCGGATGATCCCGAGGCTCTGACGAACCGAACTCCCACGAACATGCTCGACGAACTTCTCACCAACTATCATCGCGTAACCCGGCGGCAGCTCTTCGGCATGGCCGCGCAAGGCATTGGCGGCGTGGCGCTCGCGTCGCTTCTTGGCTCAAACGAAAGCTTCGGAGCAGAAGTAGCCGCAGCGAGTTCGCAGCAGCGCGGGTTGCCGAATCTCCCGCACTTCGCTCCCAAGGCGAAGCGCGTCGTCTGCATGTGGCAGGGCGGCGGACCGTCGCACGTCGACCTCTTCGATCCCAAGCCGAAGCTTACCGAACTCGCCGGGCAGGACATTCCTGAGAGTATTCGCGGCACCACCCGCCTCTCTACAATGACGGCGAGCAGCTCGAAGTGGCCAATGGTCGGCGCGATCAAGCCCTTCAAGAAATACGGGAAGTGCGGCACCGAGATGAGCGAGATGATTCCGCATATCGGCTCGATCGCGGACGATATCTGCGTCGTCCGCTCGATGAATACCGAGGCCGTGAACCACGCCCCCGGCGTGACATTCTTCATGACTGGCGGGCAGGTGCCCGGGCGCCCAAGCCTTGGCGCGTGGCTGAGCTACGGGCTCGGGTGTGAGGCGGACGATCTCCCGGCGTTCGTCGCGATGACTTCCTCCGACAAGGACAGGACCTGTGGGCAGCTCTTCTACGACTATTACTGGGGCAGCGGCTTTCTACCGAGCCGGTATCAAGGAGTGCGTTTCCGAAATGCCGGCGATCCGGTGCCTTACCTGCATAATCCTCCCGGCATGAGCCGCGAACAACGCCGGGCCTTGCTCGACGATATCCAGGCGATGAATGCGGCGCATTTGACGGAATACGGCGATCCGGAAATCGACACGCGCATCTCTCAATACGAGATGGCCTTCAAGATGCAGGCGAGCGTGCCAGGCTTGCTCGACTTTTCCAACGAGCCGAAGCACGTGCTAGATATGTATGGCCCGGATGCTCTCACCAAAGGCACCTATGCGAACAACTGCCTGATTGCGCGGCGGCTTGTAGAAGGCGGCGTGCGTTTTGTGCAGCTCATGCACAGCGGGTGGGATCAACACGGCAATCTATATACACAGCTCGAGAAGCAGTGCCAGGATACCGATCAGCCGTCGGCGGCGTTGGTCGCCGATCTTAAGCAGCGCGGACTGCTCGACGAGACACTGGTTATCTGGGGAGGCGAGTTCGGGCGGACGCCGTTTGGACAGGGCGATCCGGCAAAACCCACGGGGCGCGATCACTTCGGCCGCGCGTATAGCATGTGGCTCGCGGGCGGTGGCGTGAAGCCGGGGACCGTGTTCGGCGAGACGGATGACTTCGCATGGAACATCGTGAAGGACCCGGTGCATATCCACGACATGCAGGCGACGATCATGCACCTGTGCGGCATCAATCACGAAGCGCTCACCTATCGCTACCAAGGCCGCCAGTTCCGTCTCACCGACGTTCACGGCAAGGTGGTAAAGGGGATTTTTAGCTAGGCGACAGGGCGCGCACCCAGGCTGAACGGGAGCTCCAAGTCGCTGGCGGTCGTTAGCCGCGGGAGGCCGAGTGGGCTGCGTTGTTCCCTTATTCGAGCTACCGACCACGAAGCTGTGCGGGAAAGCTCATGCGGCGCGCGACACAGGCCTTTTCCGGTTGCCAGCGGAAAAGCTTTCGCGGCAAGGTGCCTGCTCCATGGCTCTCCAGCAGTATCTCCGCGACCGTCAAAAGCAGATCGATCGCGCGCTGGAGGGTTATCTACCGCGCGCGACGACCAAGCCCGCGACCATCCACAAGGCCATGCGCTACAGCCTTTTTGCCGGAGGCAAACGGCTGCGGCCAGTGCTCGCGCTCGCTGCGGCAGAGGCGTGCGGCGGGTCTGTCGAGGCGGCCCTTCCCGCAGCGTGCGCGGTGGAGTGCATCCATACGTATTCGCTCATCCACGATGATCTGCCGGCGATGGATGACGACGATCTCCGCCGCGGCCGCCCGACGAGCCACAAGGTCTTTGGAGAAGGTATTGCCATCCTCGCCGGCGACGCGCTGCTGACGATCGCGTTCGAGATTCTCGCCCAGGCGAGAGAAGGCACGCGGTACAAAATGCCCGCGCTGATCACTGAGCTAGCCACGGCTTCCGGCAGCAAGTGGCTCATTGCCGGGCAGGTGATGGATCTCGAAGGAGAAGGCAAAAAGCTCACCGGCAAGCAGCTCCAGTTCATCCATCAGGCAAAGACCGCGGCGTTGCTCACCAGCTCCATCCGACTCGGCGCGATGAGCGCAAATGCGACCCCGGCGCGGCTGGAGAGCCTCACGGCGTTCGGCCAGGCGCTCGGCCTCGCCTTTCAGGTGATTGACGACATTCTGGACGTTACCCAAACCACCGAGAAGCTTGGCAAGACTGCGGGCAAAGATGTCGCGGCGACCAAAGCAACTTATCCGGCGGTCTTTGGCCTGGAGCGTTCCCGCGCCGAGGCCCAGCGTCTCACGGCCGCTGCACACGACGCGCTCGCTCCTCTCGGGAGCAAAGCCGCGACCCTCCGCGACATCGCTGATTATCTGCTCGCGCGAGACTACTGAGCTGGAGGCGGCTCCGGCGCGGCTGCGAGTTCGACCCGCGGGGTGAGCGAGTAAGGCACGATCTCCACGCGAGCGCCGACTCCGACGCGGTTGAATAGCTCGATCACATCCTGGGAACGCATCCGGATGCACCCGTAGCTCACCGGTGTCCCGATCCTTGCTTCCTCGGGCGTGCCGTGGATGTAGATCTTACGGTCAAAGGTGTTCCGGTTCTGCGCTTCTAGTCCTTTCAGCCAAAGAATCCGCGTAACGATCGGATCACGGCCCGGCGCATTCACTGGCACAATCTCTCCGGTTGCCTTGCGGCTCTTGAACTTCATCCCGAGCGGCGCTTGCGCGCCGATCTTCTTCGCGACCTCCATGCTGCCCAGCGGGGTGCCATTGCTGCCCGGGCGGTCGCTGAGCCCGAATTTAGACGTAGAAACGGGGTAGGTGGCGATGTGAGTGCCACGCTTGAGGAGATGCATCTTCTGATCCGCTACACTCACGCGCAGAACGTGCTCCCGATCGCGAGCACACGAGGCAAGCAGCAGCGTTAAAGTGAGGCAAAGAAGCGGGCGGAAAATCACGGCCGCACGCTAGCGCAGGCTGGCAAATGGATAAAGCCCAGATCAGCTCCCGAGTCCGCAAGGCCTCCCGGAGCGTAAGCTGGCTCATGGCCATTCATGTTCTGCAACGCCGCCAGGTTCTCCCGATCGCGGTGGATGAATGTTGGGCATTTTTCTCCGACCCGCGCAATCTCCCGAAGATCACCCCTGCGTCGCTCGACTTCACCGTCCTCGGCACACTGCCTGAACGGATGCACTCAGGCCTCATGATCCAGTATCGCGTGCGCCCGCTCCTTCGCATCCCGGTGCGATGGCTCACCGAAATCACTCACGTGGAACCGGGCCGGTACTTCGTCGATGAACAGCGAGTCGGCCCTTACCAAGTATGGCACCATGAGCATTGGTTCGAAGGGATTTCACCTGGCCGCACTGAAGTGCGAGACCTGGTGCATTACGTTCTCCCCTTCGGGATTTTAGGAGATCTTGTGCATCAGCTTTTCGTCCGCGCAGAGCTGAAGAGAATTTTTGATTATCGGGAAGGGGTGGTCTCCGAACTTTTTCCGGAGTCGTCGTGAAGCTCTCGCTTTAGTCGACCTCTCGAACGCTATCCAAGGCTGAAAGGTGCGACGATGAGAGCAGCGGTCTGCGACGCCGAAACGAAGAGAAATCTCGTCAAGGCACGGAGCTTTCGAGATGGAAAGCGGACGCGCCAGCGGGGTGCCGCATTCAGAAGTAAAACTATGAACCCTGAGCTCCAGTGAGTGAGGGCACGTGGCCTTACT
>DASVRY010000550.1:0-12123 GCA_036388395.1 Chthoniobacteraceae bacterium | reverse complement strand
CGATCATGCGCGGCTGCCGCAAATGATCACGCTCTACGCGGCGCACGTCGCGGCGAGTTGTCCGGTAGATCAGGTGGTGCTTTGCATTTGGGAAGAGGATGCGCAGCTCGTCATCGCGATCTGCGAGCAGGGGAAGCTCGGCTATGCGCAGACGCTGCCGAGCGCAGACGCGGAGATGCTGCTCAGTGAGTTGCCGCGGCTTCTGCTCGGCGCGGAAATGGAAGGGGTGCCCACGGAGTTCGACACGATCCGGCTCGAGCAAGGCTGCACTGCCCTCGGCGAACCGCTGCGCACGTTCTTCGAAGGTAAACCCGTGGAGCTGATGTCCTTCGACGGCCCGCTGCCGGAAACGGGCGGTAATCTGCTCCCGGCAGAGTGGACCCAGGAGACGCGCCGACTCGAGCGCGCGGGCAATCTGCGGCAGAAGCTCCAGATGGTCGTGCTGATCTACCTCGTGCTGGTGGCCGGCGCATTTGCTTACCTGGCGTTCCTCAAGAGCCGGGTGCAAAAGGTCGATCGCCAGCTCGCGGAGACGCTGCCGCAAGTGGAGTACGTGAAGGCGCAGCAGGCTCGCTGGCAGGCGCTCGCGCCAGCGGTGGAGCCGGCCCGTTCGACCGCCGAGATCCTGCGGCTGCTCTTCGAGAATCGCCCGACGGGCGATGTGAAATTCACAATCTTCGATCACCAGCCCGCCAGCTTCCGAGTGCAAGGTGAAGCTCCGTCGGCCACGCTGGCCGTGGAGTTTGTCGAGAAGCTCCGCAAGGAGCCCGGCCTCGAGGATTTCAAGATCGACTCCAAGCCACCTAATATCCTGCCGACGGGCAGCGCCAGCTTCAGCGTCTTTGGCAGCCTATGAGCGCGACCTCGATGAATGCTCGTGAGCGCACGCTCGCCATGATTGTGGGCTCGATTGCGGCGATCCTCATCAATCTGCTGCTCTTCAAGTTCTTCTTCGGTCACCGGCAGCGGCTTACGGATGAGCTCAACGCGAAGAAAGCCGAGATCGAAGCGCTGCAGGTGCTCTATTCCGAAAAGGAAATGTGGGAGCAGCGCGGGGCATGGGTCGAGGCGAATCAGCCCAAGCTCGCCCAGGAGAGCAACGCCGGTGTGCAGCTCCACGACCGCGTCCAGGAGCTCGCGAAAAAGCACGTCGTCTTGCTCGAGGCACCGGTTCTCGGAGCCGCAGAACGTCGGCCGAATCAAACCGCGGTCCCGTTCACCTTCGAGACGAAAAGCCCGTGGCCGGCGTTGATCGCCTTTCTCCACGAGGCCCAGAGCCCGGAGGCATTCACCGTCTTCGAGAGCGCGAATATTCAGAAGGATCCTGGCGACGCGACGCAGATGCGGGGGAAGTTTAAAATCGCGCGCTGGTATGCGCCGGATCCGGCGAGGGCGGCGGCGCGTTGACACGAAGCCTCCAGAGGAGTAAGTGCGCCAGATGATTTCCCCGCGTCTCCTGCTGCTGAGTGCGTGCGTTTGCGCCGGACCGGCATTCGCGGCCGTGAACATCATTCCGCAGGCGCGGCCGGCGACGGATTACACCAAGCTTTCGCAGGAGTCGCCATTCGCGCTTGCTACGCCGACCGCCGCGCCTGTCGAGCAGACGCCCAGCGTCTTTGCGAACCTGTATCTCGGTGGCATCGCAAGGGAGAGGGACCCAGTGAAGGGTGATCGAGATTTCGTTACCATCCTGACTCGTGGCGGTCAGGATAAGCCGTTCACACTCACCGGGAGCGAGCCGAACAAGGAAGGCTTTGCCATCGTGAGTATCGACCGCTCCGAAAAGGTCGCGAAGAGCAAGGTGACCGTGAAGAAGGGCACCGAAGTGGGTGTGCTGGAGTTCGATGAAATGGCCATGCAAGCGCAAGCGCGCGGTGCAGGAAACGCCCAGCGCCCAATGCAGGGACAACCTGGCCAGCCGGGAGTCGTAACTCTGCCGGGGAACAACATCCCTCGTCCGAACGGCGGGAACAACTTTCGGCCCAACGGCGTCCCTCGTCCGAACGGCGGCCAGCCCAGCAACAACATCCCGCGTCCGAACGGCGCCAACAATTTTCAGCAGAACGGCGGTAATCAGGCGACGAATGGCATTCCACGGCCAGGCATGGCGCCCGCCCCGGGTAGTCAGCCGGCACCATTTTCGGCGCAACCCGGTGGTGAAAGCCGCCGGCGGATCCGCGTGATCAACGCCAAGCCGTAGCTTTCGTCGCAGCCACGAGTCCTGTGCGTGTGACAGGCTCGTCTCTGTCCTAGGCGTCACATGAATGTCACATCGGTCCTCTTGCTGCATCAGGTCACGCACTTACTATTCGTCGCCTCTGCATGAGCTCTAAAGCCGCCAATAAGAAGATCCTCGTCGCCGACGATGAACTCGACGTGCTGAACCTCGTGACGATGAATTTGAAGACCGCAGGCTTCAACGTCATCAAGGCCGAGGATGGTGCGACGGCGCTGCAGGAGGCACGCGATTGCCTGCCGGCGCTCATCGTGCTCGATCTCATGCTGCCGGGAATGTCGGGCCTCGAAGTCTGCAAGGTGCTGAAGAATGAGCCGGCGACGAAGTTCATCCCGATCATCATGCTCACCGCTAAAGCCGAGGAGATCGACCGCATCGTCGGGCTCGAGCTCGGCGCGGATGACTACATCACGAAGCCGTTCAGCCCGCGCGAACTCGTCCTGCGCGTCAAATCGGTGATCCGGCGCTCCACCAGTTCGGGCGACGGCGGAGATACGCTGAACATCGGCGAAATCCAGGTGGATCGCGCGCGGTATGAAGTGCTCGTGAAGGGCAAGGCGATAGATTTCACCGCGACGGAGTTCAAGCTGCTCACGCTGCTCATGGAGCGCCGGGGACGCGTGCAAAGCCGCGACACCTTGCTCAACGATGTTTGGGGCTACGAGAGCATGATCGATACGCGCACCGTCGATACCCACATCCGGCGCTTGCGGGAGAAGCTCGGCAACGCCTCCGACTGCATCGAGACGATCCGCGGGTTTGGCTATCGAATTGCCGAGCAGGCTCGGTAGGTGAAAGTGGCCACCGTGCAGCGATAGCCGACCTCGATGGGCTGGATCTTCGGTCTTCTTCTCGCCGGCACGATCGGGCTCGCATGGTGGATCTCCTCCCGCCGTCTGAGACGTGATTGGAACCGGCTGGAAAATGTCGTGGCCGATCTCTCGGATAACCGTGCTCCGGCGGACTTCAGCTTTTCGGATCAGGCCCGCTTCGGAGCCGTGGCCCGAGATCTCGAGCGGATCGCCGCAGCGCAGCGAAAGCTCCGCGACCAAATAGAGCGCGAGAAATTCAACTTCCATACGATCCTTTCCAGCATGCAGGAGGGCGTGATGGTCGTGGACGCGAACCACATTATCCGGCTCGTGAACCCTTCATTCCTGCAGCTGTTCGAGCTGAAGAATGACCCGATCGGCTCCTCGGTGCTCGCCGTTCTCCGCGACGCGGCTTTCGAGGAAATGGTGACGGCGGCGCTACGCACGCGCGAACCGCAGGCCAGCGAGGTGTCCGTAAATGGTGCGCGCCCGCTCCGACACTTTTCCATTAATGCCGTCTCGATGCGCGACTCCGCGGGTGCGGAGGGCGTGGTCATGATCTTCCGCGACGTCTCGCGGCTGAAGCAGCTCGAAGATGTGCGCCGCGAGTTCGTCGCCAACGTTTCCCACGAGCTGCGCACGCCGCTTTCGATCTTCCACGGCTACCTCGAGACGATCCTGGATAATCCAGACCTACCCGGTGAAGAGCTCACGGGCATCCTTGAGATCATGCGCAAGCATTCGCTGCGGCTGAATGCGCTGCTCGACGATTTGCTCATCCTCGCCCGCCTGGAATCACGCGACGAGCGGCTGCATTGCGAACCAATCCAGCTCGCGGAGTTCACGCGAGCGATCGCCACGGACTGGGCGCTTCACAGCGCGCAGAAGAAGATCGAGGTGGATGTGCAGATCCCATCCACGCTGCCGCCGCTCGTTGCTGACGCCCTGCGGCTCGAGCAGGTCCTCAACAACCTGATCGGCAACGCGCTCAAGTATACCAACTCCGGTGGAAGAGTGATCGTCCACGCGGAAGTGGTCGAGGAGTGCATGGAGATTCGAGTCGAGGATAACGGAGTCGGCATTCCCCCCGCTGATTTGCCACACATCTTTGAGCGCTTCTATCGCGCGGATAAAGCACGCAGCCGGGAGCAAGGCGGGACCGGTCTTGGCCTGTCGATCGTCAAACATATCGTCCAGACCCACGGCGGCTCGTTGAAAGCAGAGAGCACCTTTGGCAAAGGTACTGCAATCACTCTGCGCCTCCCGCTGAGCGGAACAGCTAGTGCCGTTTAGCCTCCTCCACGCGGAGTCATCCTGAGCGGAGCGCAGGTGGAAAGGTGGGCGCAGCGCAGTCGAAGGAGCCCGTCGTTCTCGGAAGAAGCTTGGTGGGTGTGACGCGAACATCACATCTGTTCCGCAGCGGCACTGTGCAGAACATTCCGCGGGCTATCAGTTGCGCCGCCCGCATCCTCCCCGGCGCTGTCTCGCAAAGCCTCGGCTCTTCGACTGCGCGCCCAAAGCGGCGCTCCAGCCCTCAACTGCGACTACTGCGCCGGCTCCAGAGCGGGAGCAACTTCGTCCGTCGTAGTGGGCGCTTCGCCCGCGAAGGGGTCCTGCATTGGCCAATCGAAGCGCGGGGCGGAATCCGCGAGCGGTTGGGGTATCGTGAGGGAGAACCGCGCGGCGGTGGCGAGATCCGTCGGAGCGCTCGGGAGCGCAAGCTCTGCCTGGACGAGCTCAGGAGTGAGTGGCGGTTCGGCAGTGATCGTGCGCAGCGGATGACTGAAGGCGCCGGTCGCTGCGAGGACGTAAGGTTCGCCGAAAACGGTTCCACGAGCAGCGGCGTCGAGGTGTGCCAGATAGGGCTGCTCCGCGGGGATCTTGAGCATCCCAGTTGCTTTGACCGGAGCGCTGTGAACCCGCATGTCGAGTTCTGCAAACGCGGCAGTCCCGCTCACGGCCACTGCACTGCCGGGTCCCGCCAGGCGCAAATCAGTAGTGAGCGTTCCGCCACTCGCGACCTTCGCGGGTTCGGCTGTGCGGCAGGTCAGATCGAATTGCCAGCGCGCCCACGGATCCTCTGCGAGCGTGAAGACCGGCGGCAGGCGGTTCGGCTCGGTCGCATTCCAGAGGCCGCCGAAATCGAGGCTGTGCTGAAAAGCGGCGCCGTTGATTGTCGCCGTGCCGGTGACCGCCGCAGCGGAGGCGGGGCCTTTCACCTGCAGATTAAGCGCGGCGGTGAGGATGAGGCTGTTTGGATGTCCCGAGGCGGTTGTTGGCGCCGCGCGGAAGACTGGGATATTCGCGGCTTCGCTGGTCACTGCGAGATCGAGCACAAGGTTGCGCAGGTTCTCAAAGCCGAGCGTCCCGCGGACTTGCACATCGCCAAAGGGGTGTTTTGCGCTAAGCTTTTCCAGCTGCATTGTGTGCCCTCGAAAGGTCGCTGCCGCGTTCAGGCCAGTCAGCGCGTGGCCCTTCCAGCTCAAGGGCAGATGCGCCTCGGTGAGGCTGAGCTGACCGCTCGTCTGGAGCCCATCGATCGGCCCTTCAGCAGCGAGATTCCCGCGCACCACGCCGGTGATCGGGAAGATGAAGCCGGTGAGCCGCGAAGCTGCACCGAGTTCGAGATTGTAGGCGTTAAGGTTCACCTTCCCGACCGTCTTGTCGTTGAGCAGTGTGGCCAGCGAGGTGTTTGGCCAGGCCTGCCAAACGTCGAGCGGGAGCAGCGCATCCCCTTCGAGCCAGAGCTGCTGGCGGTGAATCAGCCGGATGCCTTGTAGATCAAGCGCCTGATTGCCGATGCGGACGTTCGCGGTGAAAGAGGAGTTGTCATCCGCGAGCTTGAACTTGCTGAAGAGCATCTGCCCGGGTGCGTAGTGACCATCCAATTCGGCATTGATCGGGTGAAGCTGCGTGGCGAGCGCGCCGAGTGAGCGCACCTTGTTAAGGCGTGCAGAGAACTTTCCGCTATGCCCTTTGGCTGAGCCTTCGCCCGACCATTCGATCACTGCGCCGCCGGCGAGCGGCTCAGGCACGATCGGCTTTTGCAGCAAGGCGGAGTATTGCGCGAGATCATCCACGGAGGCGCGCAGTTCACCCCAGTACTGTGTCGGGCCGAGGATGTTCACCACGCCGCGCCCGCGCACGTAGTCCTGATTATTGAAGATCTCGAGGCTGCTTACCTGCACCTCGTTGCCGTTGAGATTCACCGCTGCGTTGAGGTTTTCGATCGGCGCATTGCGCCACTTGAGCGAAGAGCCGGCAACGATGAGTTGTCCGTTGAAACGCTCGTTCTGCCCGCGAATCGATCCGTTCACCGTTGCTTTGCCCGCGGCGAATTTAAACTCCGGAAGAAGCAGCGCGGACATCTCCGTGAGGTTCTCGATCTTCGCCGCGATGTTGCAGGTGAACTCCGATTGCCACCAGGCGCGCTCGCCTTCCGGGAGCCGCAGGTCGCCGCTCAGGACGAGATTATTCTGCCCCTGGCGAAGCTGCAGCTCGGGGATCTGCAGGTGCGAATTCATGAGCGTCGCGCCGAGCGTGAGCGAATCCCATTGGCGCGACTCCCACTGGAAATTAGTCGCCGCGAGCCGCAACGAAGCGGTCGCCTTCTCCACATGACGCGGGTGTCCGCGAAAGGTGAATCGCCCCTCCTTGATCGAACCGCCAGCCGCTTCCGAACGACCAAGAAACGCCGCGAGTTTGGCCACGTCGATTTTAGCGAAGGTCCCGCTCGCCTCGAAGTTGAGCTGTTGATCGCGGCGCAGCGTTTGCGCCTCGGAGCGGATATTCCCGCCAAAGGCGCTGACGTGCAGGTCGAGATTCAGACGGCCCTTGGCCAGCTCATCGGCTTCGGCGGAAAGGCTCCGAATTTCCACGCCTGGCTCGAGCTCGAGATTCGCGAGAAGGATCCGCGTCTCCTGCATGGAGGTCGTGCCCTCGACTTTGCGGAAGGTGCGGGTGAGCCACGGCTGGCTGATGCGGACGCGTCCCGCGCGGATCGTGCCGGGCTCGACTTCGCTGAGGGTGAAACTCGTCTCATCGAGCCGCACGTAGTCGCCATCCGTCTGGAAGACGAAGGTCACGTCCCGTGCTTCGACCCTGGCCGGAAATCGCAGCCAATGATCTCCAGAGCTGCGCGCCTCCTCCTGCGCCGCGGCGGCACGGTCGCGATCGGCGGATTGCTCGATCGGCAGCTCGACCTTGCCGCTGACGCCTTCGAGGGTGAGCTGCTTGATCCAGCGATTCTGAGTTTTTGAAAAGAAGTCGCCCCACGAGAAGCGGACCTCCGCCCGCATCACCTCGACGCGGGTGACTGACCCGGCGCGGCTCTGGCGGCTCCAGACGGATTGCACGAGGACGAGCGGATCGCCGAAGATCGAGCCTTGCACGCTGCGCACGTGGAAGCCAACGCCATGGCGCCACGCCTCCAGGGTGATGAGCTGACGCACGGCAAAGCCAAAGAGTCGCGGATGCGCGAGCGAAGCAACCGCAAGCAGCCCGAGGAGCAAGCCCATGCGCCACCAGCGAAAGAAAGGCTTCCTCGCCGGCTCTTGCGGGAGCGGACGGGGCGTAGCAGCGGCGCGAGTATCGGTGGTCGGAGTCAAGCTGGCGCGCAAAATAGAGCGGGACCGCAAAAAGCTAAAGCTGCTTCCGCAAAGAAGCACGCATCGGCCGTGCGGCCGCCGTCACTCCGGGAAGAGCGACAACTGATTCGTGGGAACGCGAAAAGCGGCTGTAGAGAGTTCCGGGTGACCGCCCCGGAAGCCCGCCTTGCGCTGGGCGATGGTGAAAAGAGCCCGCATCTGGTCGGCGAAGATGCCTTCGCCGCGCATGCGAGAGCCAAACCGCGGATCGTTCAGCTTGCCGCCGCGCATGGCCTGCACTCGACCGAGCACCTTATCGCGGGAGCCGGGACGATGACGCTCCAGCCATTCCGCGAAGATTGGAGCGACGGTCCAGGGCAGGCGCAGCGGGACGTAACCGGCGTCGACGGCACCGGCTTTTGCCGCAGCGGCGAGCAGCGCGGGCATCTCGTGATCGTTCAGACCTGGAATCATCGGCGCCATGAGCACGCGAGCCGGAACGCCAGCGGCCGTGAGTTCCTCAATTGCTGCCAGCCGACGCGTAGGTGGTGAGGCCCGCGGCTCGAGCACCTTGGCGAGCTCGGGATCGAGCGTCGTAATCGAGACGTTTACGAGGACGGCGCTGTGTGCCGCCAGTTCGCGAAGGTGATCGATGTCGCGCGTGACTAGGTGATTTTTCGTGATGATCACCACGGGATTCCTGAACTCCGCGAGCACGCCGAGGCAGCGTCGCGTGAGCTGAAGCCGCCGCTCGACCGGCTGGTAACAATCCGTCACCCCGCTCATCGCGATGACCTGCGGCTCCCAGCTTTTTTTCGAGAGCTGCGCGCGGAGCAACTCCGGTGCGTTCTCTTTCACGACAATCTTCGATTCAAACTCCAGGCCAGCAGAAAAGCCAAGATACTCGTGCGTAGGCCGCGCGAAGCAGTAGGCGCAGCCGTGCTCGCAGCCGCGGTAGGGATTCAGGCCGGCGTCAAAACCGATATCCGGGGAGTCGTTCCACGAGATGATCGACTGCGTGTCGTCCCGGAGGAACTGAGTCCGTGTCGGCAGCGGCTCACCGTCTTCATCCAGCAGCGCCTCGGGCTCGAGGTCGACGGAGAGCTTCGCGAAGCGATTGGGCGGATTGCTCCCGGCCCCGCGCGCGGTTTTCTCCGGACGCGGGTTGAGGCTGGATTCGGTGCTGCCCATGAGCTGCCAAGTTCGTGCAGCTACCACGAAATGCAAAATAGGCGCGGATGTGAGAAACCTCGGAGGGAGCGAATGAGGTCGGAGAAGCGGGGAAAGCCGCGGGAGGTGGTTGCCTCCACCGCGCTGGGTTAGCCATTCATCACGGTTGCGATCGCGCCAACCGAAAGCCGCGGAAGGTCATCGTCAATGTGTTACTGGTCATGCCACCGCTCGGGTTTCGCTGTGCCTTGTACGCGACGTGAAACTCCGCAATAACGCTTCCGGTCACAGACTCCTTGGTTTGGCCGCGAGTGCTTCCCACCGGAAGGATCAGAAGATACGTCGAGTCAGCAGACAGGATCCCACCGACTGCTCCGAACGTCTGTCGAGACGGATACCAAAGATTGACGGTCGGAACACGCACAATATCGAGCTCCCGCTCGGGGATCTTTAGAGGCTCCACTGCCGCCCATAGCTGTCGCTGCTGTTTAGGGTCTTGTTCTCGCAGTTGATCAAAGAAATCCAACAGCTCGCGCTCGATGTGCAGTTGGTGTTGTGTCGTTTTCGTGACTCGTGTCGGCACGTCGGCCGCGGAGGCATCAGCGAAGACACACAACGCGGTTAGACTAAGGGCGAGGTAATTCATCGAGCGCGGCTACTTTTGGGGTGCTTTAACGATCGATTATAAGCCGCGGATTGTGGGTCGCCTGGATCTCCTGTATAGAGCTCAACGTAGCCGTCGCGCGCAATCCAAGTTCCGTAGAGGTAGCGGGGGCTTCCCTCGTAGGTCCATTCGAACGACCAGATCCCCAATGTGCCCTCCGTACCGGGAGTAAGTAACCTCGGGTCACGTCCACTCCTAAGACAGTCGTCAACCACACGTCGAAGCGCCTGACTCCGTGCGAAGTTCCACGTCCAGAAGTAGGCTTGGAACTCGGCTGCTAGGCCCGCGATGCCTAGGAAGGCGCCGATTACGAGGAAAGCTCCTTTACGCGGCGTTCTCACGGGAGGCTCTCTGGGTCGCTCAACGCATCAAAGATAAGCGATCGCCCGAGCTGGAGCACCGGCTGCCGCTGGGCGGCGGATTTGCTGCAGCCGGTGTGACAGCGGAGCCGATTCGCTCGATCGCTCCGGTTAGGCTTGATTGATTGCAAAGCTGAGACTCCGCCTATTCGGTAGTGAACCTGATAGACTTCAGGATGATAGCGATATCGCTGCCCAGTGTCTTCAAGTCGTTGGGCTGTCCAGTCAATGAGACCACAAAGATCATCTTGTCGCGCGGGACTGCCCAGACGCGAGAAAGGGTAGGAAAGCGGCGGCCACCCGGATAGGGCGTGACAAACGTGCTTTCGATCATTGCACATTTGGTGCCCGCCAGCTCTGTTTCGGACGGCGCTTGAGTGATTCGGAAGTCCTCGAAGCCAGCCTCCGCCGTTCTGGTTTGAGACCACAGAAACAGTTTCGGAGTGCTTCCTTCCGCCGGAACAACGAAAATCTGAACGACTGGAGTGATCGTGGCGTTGCCTGCAACGGGTTTCGCAACACGAACGATCGGCACATTCCGGCGTGAAGTAACTACCTCCAATAGGTCTTTACGGACGGCATATTCTTCGACCCGGAAATCCGCAGGGACCAACTTCCATCCCAATGGTGCGCTGACAGTCAGTGAGAAGGGCTTGCTCGTAAATGTCGCGGGCTCCTGAGCGAGCGTCAGCGACGAGAGGAGAATAACAAGCAGCCAAACTATACGAGCTTTCATCGCGGCACGGGATAGGCCAACGCCAAAGGTGAGCTACTGCGGAGTGTGGCGCGCTGGCTGCATGGCAGGTCTGCGGGCAGCAGCCAGCGTGACACGCGGAGCAGTTAGCTCGACCGCCAATGTTAGGTCAGTCGGAGTCATCGAAGGAAATGTCCGTGGGCTGTAACTCACCGGTCTCGTGAAGCCAGATTAACGGCTGTGGCTGAAGCGTAGTCGTGCCGGGAATCGGCAGAAAAACGAGTTGATCGCCGGAACCGTTGGTTGCGATGGCGATGGCATGGGGCGGGAAACCACGCCACTCCCGCGCCGCGGCAGTCTCCCGCACAATGTGGTTGGACGTGCGCGCAAGGCGCTTGCGGTCGCTGGTGTCAAAGAAGGGATAAAGCTCCCAATCGTCGTCATCAGTAGATAACTCACCGCCGTTCTTGCGGCTCATGCGTGCACGGAAAGGTTCCGGGAAAGAGACACCGAGTTTGCGCTCGGTCTCGGCAATGAACTCTTCGGCTACTGGGAACGGCATAGTTGGGCTCGGTTGCACGGCGAGAGGAAGGGACTAACAAAGAGATAAACTAACTGTCTTCCGCTGAATTCGTTTGATCCGTGGTTGCAAGAGATCCGTGGGCAAGATTCAGAAGTAAGCCGGTTCGTTGCCGGGCTTCCACTTGATGTTGCAGCCGATGCTTGGCTTTTGCTCCGGGTTCAGTGGCTTCCCTGTGAGCACTGCCTCGATTGCGGCGCGGAGATCGGCGCCGTCGAGGTTGCCGCGCCCCGGGCGGTCGGGTCCGCGGCCGGGGCGGCTGTCGTCGAGCTGCCCGCGGTAGACGAGCTTCCGGTCAGCATCGAAGAGGAAGAAGTCGGGAGTGCAGGCGGCAGTGAAAGCTTTGGCGACGGCCTGCGATTCGTCGTAGCAGATCGGGAAGGTGAGCCCAGCCTCGCGTGCCATCGTGGCGGTGGGCTCCGGCGCGTCTTGCGGATATTGCGTCGCGTCGTTGCTGGTGATCCCAACGATCGCAACACTGCTCTCGGCGAAGTCGCGGGCGAGTCGTGCGAGCTCCGGCTGCACGTGGACGACGTACGGGCAATGCGCGCAGAGGAAAACGACAAGCAGCGCCTGTTTTGCTGCGAAGTCGGAGAGCGACACGTTGAGACCGGAGGTGACCTCCGGAAGCGAAAAGTAGGGGGCGGGGGTGCCGAGCGGCAACATCGTGGAAGAAACAGCCATGGAGCTGGAGTGCCGCGCGCGCGGCGGATGGTCAAGACCGCATCTGCGACACTCTCCATCTCCGCTTCATCTTCGTCTTCATTTTCCGGAAAACGGTGAAGACGAAGATGAAGATGAAGAGGGAGAGTAGGAGAAGCGAGGCCCCTGAGCCGAATCCCAGCGAGCTTCCGCATTGGACGCGCACGACAGCAGGGCTTTTACTGCGGACCCACTTTCCATGGCCGCGACCATCCTCAAACTTTCCTGCCCCGACCGGGTCGGCCTGCTCTCGCGGCTCTCCGGCTTTGTGGCGCAATATGGCGGTAACCTCGAAGAGGTACACCAGTTCACAGATTCAT
>DASVRY010000549.1:0-2158 GCA_036388395.1 Chthoniobacteraceae bacterium | reverse complement strand
CGCTCCCCAGAGCTCGGACTACTACGCTGTGCCGCTGCTCTTTACCTCGCTAATGAACTCCGCGGCTGCCTGGCGGATATCCACGGCTACCCGAGCACGCGGCTTCGCGAACTTCGGCGTGAACCATGGGAACATGCCGATCAGATCGTGTACGACCAGCACCTGTCCGTCGCAATTTGCGCCTGATCCGATGCCGATGGTTGGAATCTTCACCGCTTCAGTGATGCGGCGAGCCGTGTCTTTTTGCACCAGCTCCAGGAGCAGACCGAACGCGCCTGCGTCTTCCGCGGCGCGCGCGTCGGCAATCAGAAGCTGCGCCTCTTCTTCAGTCTTCCCCTTGATCCGGTAGCCGCCTTCCTCGCGGACGCTTTGCGGCAGCATGCCGATGTGCGCCATCACTGGAATTCCAGCAGACGCAAGGGCGCTGATCTGCCCGACGTGTGAAGCGCCGCCTTCCAGCTTCACCGCGTGCGCTCCCCCTTCGATTAAACGCCGGCCGTTTTCCACCGCTTGCGCAGGTTCCCGGTAACTGCCGAACGGCAGATCCGCGAGGATCGGCGCTTGTGTGGCCCCACGAGCAACCGCTCGGGTGTGATGCAGCATCTCTTCCATCGTCACCAAAGTCGTGTCGGGGTATCCAAGCACGACCATCCCGACCGAGTCCCCAACAAGGATCAAATCAACACCGCTTTCCTGCAGCAGCCGCGCTGTCGGGTAATCGTAGGCGGTGAGCATGGCAATCTTCTCACCTCGCGCCTTGAATGCAGTAAGTGCCGCAATCTTCGAGTTCATGGCGTCCACTCCTCCTCGAGCTGCCGGACCTGCGCGGGATCTTCAAGTGCCTTGAGCATTTCGGCGACCGTTTGCTCGTAACCCGGAAGTCTCAGCTCAGGCCGGATCTCGGCTAAAGGCGCGAGCACAAAACGTCGGCGGTGCAGACGCGGGTGAGGGATCACCACCTCGTCGTTCCGGAGAACCAGGTTGCCGGCATAGAGCAGATCCAGATCGATGCTCCGCGAGGCGTTGCGTGGCCGCTTGGAAGGGCGGCCCATAGCGGCTTCGATCGACTGCAAAGCAGTGAGCAGGCTGTGCGGCGAGCCGTCGTAGTCGAGCTCGAGCACCGAATTAAGAAACGCGCCTGCCGCTGGTTCGGCATCCACCGGCTCCGTTTCGTAAAGGTGCGACGCCCGCCCCGATCCCGCGACTCCTGGCAACGCAAGCACCGACGAGCAGGCTATGCGCAGATTATGCAGCCGGTCGCCGACATTTGAGCCAAAGCCGATTCCGGCGGTGAGGAGCTGAGTGGAAGAGTTCACACGTGATGAGCGTTCCGGTGCGCAGATGAAGAAACTGCCTCGCCACGGTAGGAGGTGGCGAGCCTCATCTCCGGGACCGCTTCAGCATCTCTTACTTCGATGGTGTTGGACGTTCGGCGTTGGCCGCGGCTTATCGCCGCCTACTTTAGCCCGAGCACGTCCTGCATGTCGTAGAGTCCGGCTGGCTGGGTGCTCGCCCACTGCGCCGCACGCAAAGCCCCGCGGGCGAACGTTTCGCGACTAGAGGCTTTGTGGGTGAGCTCCACCCGTTCGCCGGGACCGGCGTAGATCACCGTGTGATCCCCAACGACATCGCCACCACGCACCGCATGCACACCGATCTCAGTATCCGTCCGTGCGCCCACGATGCCCTGGCGGCCGTGTCGCACGTCGTTGTTGTAGGTGAGTTGCCGCGCTTCCGCGAGAATCTCGGCCAGACGCTTTGCGGTTCCGCTCGGCGCGTCTTTTTTCATCCGATGATGCATCTCGACGACTTCCAGATCGAAGCCAGGGCCAAGGATCTCGGTTGCTTTGCGCGTCAGCCAGAAGAGTGTGTTCACACCCACGCTGTAGTTTGGCGCGAAGACAATCGGGATGCTACGGGCCGCATGATGAATGCCCGCGACCTGCACGTCAGTATGCCCGGTAGTGCCAATGACGAGCGGTTTGTGGTGCTCGACGCAACGGGCGAGCACGAGCTCCAGCACCGCGTGGTGGCTAAAATCGATGACAGCTCCTGTCTTCGGCACGGCGGTGGCAAGATCGTCACCCACGTCGATACCCGCAGAGACCTCCAGGGCGGGATCTTCCATGGCGCAGGCGATCAGCGTTTGCCCCATGCG
>DASVRY010000548.1:0-2730 GCA_036388395.1 Chthoniobacteraceae bacterium | reverse complement strand
GCTGCGCCCACCTTTCCGCCTTCGCTCAGCTCAGGATGAGCACGACGCGGAGGCGTTTACCGTCACGCTTGCAGACTGGGGAATAGCCGGCTTTCCGCCGCACCGCTCCCTTAGTCACAGCGCTTACTGCAGGCTGATCCGCACTCGGTAAAACCGCTTACCTAAAGGAGTCGACGAGTCGGTCCATTCGTATGCCGGATTCGACGTCGTCACCGTGAAACTGCTTCCGCTATTGCTCCAGTTGACGAGATCGCCACTGGTTTGAATCTGATACCGGCGATTTCGCAGTGCTTGAAAGGTTAGCTTCCACTGGGCACCCGCGCGCTCCACGCGAGGCACCAAGACAGTGGCTCCATCCCGGGCGTCGCGCGGATTGGTGTCCGCCAAAAACTCGAGGAGGTTCGTCGCGCCGTCGTAGTCGATGTCGCCCAAGCCGCCGAGCTGCCCATCGGAGCTGGTGGAGTCGAGACGGTGCTGATCCTCCCAAAAGTCCGGCAGGTTGTCGCGGTCAGTATCGAGGATCGCCCCAGGCGCCGCTCGCACCTGCCGGATATCAGTCAGAGAAACGTCACCACGGCTATGCGTCGCACGCAATTCATGGAGATCGTCGACGTTGCCGCTGTAGAAAGTCGGGAATCGGAACGCCAACGCACTCTCCGATCCCGTCTCATCGCGGATGAAGGTATAGCCTGAACGCGGGATCAGTTTGCCATCCAATTGCAAGGTGAACTCATTCACAATCTGCGCCGGATCGACCGGTTGTCCACCGACAAACCCCAGACTCTTGTCGAAATAGATCTTGGCCACGTAGTTCGTATCCACCGTCGCGCCATCGGCTTCTGGAAAGCGGATCCGGTAGTTCACGGGCACACCGGTGCTCACTGAGCGCGTTGCCGTTGTGAACCAACCTGCCTCGTCGTCGAGCGTGTTACTGGCCGCGGACGATAGCTCCCGGAAGCGGACCTGAACCGTCGCCATCCCGCTGGTTGGGATGTTCTTGAAATCAAACCTCCACTCCCGCGCGTAGCCGCTCGAACCGAGTTGCGTCGGCGTTACTTCCTGAGCCGCAGCCCAGTTCCCGACACCGTTTCCGTTGGCCGCCGAATCGTTCCCGCTGTTCGTATCCAGGACGTTGAACTGCACATCCGAAACGCTCGCATCGCTCAGCACGACAAAGCCATAGGCCGAACCGCCGATGGTCGCGTTCTGGGTGGGAAACTTGATCTCACCCGTCGGCTTCTGTGCATCGTAGTAGAAGGTCTGGTTCCTCGTCCGAAAGAGGGAAGCCTTGCCCGCGCGATCGAGGAAAGCGCGGGTGCTGAGGACATGGAAGCCCTCGCGCAATCCCGTGAACCGCTTCGCGAGGTCGTTATGCGGAAAGACTGTGCAGGTCGTGCCATTGAAGCCGGCTATCTCGAAGACCGTCTCCATTTTTTGCTTCCGAGCCACCTGATCGCCCGTTCCAGGAAACTGCGATCCTGCGGTTTGCTTATGGACTCCGATCTTGTAGCGGAGCTTCGTTCCAGCCGCCAGCGCTGGGAGCGTGCCGCGCCACCATTGCGGCGTGCCATTCGCGTCCGCTGGCCCCTCGCGATCGAAAGCCAGAGAAGCGACCTGCGTCGTCCCTTTACCAAAGCCGGCGCTCCCCTCCGGGAACGATGTGCCGTCGGTCGTATAGTAAATCCATGCGCGGGTCATCGCGTCGGCTTTATAACCAACCTTCGTCCAGACGGTGATCCCCTGCCCTGCGGCCTGCGCTGGCAGTGGCGAGAACTGCGTCTCCGTGGCACCGTTGATATCCGCCGCACCCGGATTGTGGTAAACCCAGTCTGCGGTATCGATATCCGAGTTCACCCCGGCGCCATCGTTCCTGATGAATCCGGCCGTACCGACCGTGCATTCCCACGTCTCCGCGCCGGGCGAGCCGATGATATCCCGCGCCGGGAACGTGATCACCTGGGCCGCGAATTTCTCACTCACGCGCTGCACAAACCGCATCTGCTCATAGCCGAGAAATGTCTCCGTCGCCGAACCCGGCGGGCGGTCGCGACCGACCGGGAACGGCGTCTGTCCTGCTGGATTCATCTGCGAGTTTAGATCCACGCCGCCATCCAGCTTCATGAGGATATTTGTCGCAGAGCCATCCGCTCGCGCGACGAAGTGAAGGTTCTGCACATTGCGCACGAGCGGCACTTGCACGGTGTGCTCGTATGCTGGATCGCCATCCTTTCCATCCTTGCGCCGCACGCCGATCGTCGGTGCGCGCGTGCCCTTTTCATAGATTTCGATCGGCTGCCGGACGGGCGAACCTTGCCAGACCGCGGGCAGTTCCGGCACGTCGTAGGAAAACGCGAGATAACCGCCACTTGGCACAATCACGGGATTGGCGTCGCCATCCCCGCGGAGCCGGCCGTCATTACCCACCGTCGCATAGAACGCACCACCATAAGGGCCGTAGTTCCGCAGTCGGGCGCCGGCTGGAAACTCTGTTCCGAAAGGCATCTGCTGCCCATTCGTATAGTTGCGGGCATGCATCACGAGCAGAGTCGTCGCATCGGCCCCGGACATGGCGGGATTCTCGCGATAATCGCGGAACTCCCACGCGGCGAGATCCGTGCTCGACCAGCGCGGGTATTGATCACCTCGAATAAAATCGCGGCGAAGCGACAGCGATCCAGTGATATAACTCTGCCCATACTGCCCGAGGAACGGCACATAGGAAGGCTTGGG
>DASVRY010000547.1:0-4840 GCA_036388395.1 Chthoniobacteraceae bacterium | reverse complement strand
AATGAACCGGAGACTTGCGGCACTCCCCTCGGTGCGGATTCCGAAGAATTCGCTAAAGCTCTGAACCGGCAGATCGAAACGGGAGGCGATCGCCGTCTCGGTCGGGATGATTTCGCGGAGACTCGGAACCGCAAGATAGGTCCTCTTTGTCGTGAGATCCCCGGACATCTGCATCCCGAGGACTCCGTTGACCGTCACCTGGAGTCCTTGCAGATAGGTTGGACTGACATCCTGACTGTGAAAGCCCGGAAGCACCGCGCGAATGAGTTCCGCTCCACACTGCAGCTTGAGAAACGCGCGGCCGTTCTCCACCCGCACAGAGCGGACTTCACCGGCGACACTGATCCATTGGGCGTCGAATTCGTTGCCCATGAGATCCTCTGGCGCCACCAGCGCGGGCGTTGGCAAGGGAGCCCCACGCGCGAGCACTTTTACTCCAATGCCTGCCTCTCCGGAACCCATGATGATCCGGCCCACGTTCCCCGGCGCACTCACCCCTTTCACCTCCACAAGATCTCCTGCTGCAAGATGGGGATCTCTTGCTGCGATATAGATTCCGCCAGTGGAATCCTGAACGAACCAAAGAAAATGGGACGGATCTGAATAGGTGATCACCCCCCGGATGTGGACCGGATACGCCAGCTCCGCCGCCTCGCGGGTAAGCCCGCGGACCTCCGCGACCGTTCTGAGCACGGGACGCGCATCCGCGCCATGGAGCACGGCGGGAGCAAGAAGGATCGCGGCAAGGGCAAGGCAGCCGACGCCAGGGGGGGACATGGATCTGGGAAAATACCAGATCCAATGTATTTGCAAAGTCCCGCGCCGGACTACGGCGCTGGGGCTGGGGACTTCTCGCCGTGGGCGTCGTCGTAATGCGCCTTGAGCACGTCTGCGCCGAAGTCGCCGTCGAAATCGCGCCAGACGCTATGCACGTGATTTGCGCCGCCCTGCGTGTTGTCGTACTCGAGCACGAACGTCCCGCCTTGCACCCGGTAGTAGTGCGGCTCGCCGCGCTCGAGTCCGCCTGCCCAGCCGAAGTGCAACTTGTCCAAGCCCGCCTTCTCGAGTTTGGCGAGATCCTCTGCGGCCACGTCCGGCCGGCAGCGGAACAGGTATTCCTTAATCAAGCGCATGAGCATTTCACGCTGTTCCGCCGAGAGCTTCTCATGGCTGATCCCTTCGGCTTTCGTGTCGCTCCGCCCGGGCATGTTGAAGATGTCTTTCGGCGCTTCCGGGAGAATGATGGCGACCTTACGCTGCTCCGCATCCAACGCTTTGATCAACGCGCGTCCGAGCTCTTCCTCGGCACCAAGCGGGCGCGTGCCGGCACGCTGTCCTTCCCGCACTTCACCTGGATTGCTGCCGAAGAACGACGGCGTCATCGAAGGCTTGTGCTTTCCGGCGGTGGTGAAGTTCAGCGAGAGATGATGCCCTTCAAAGCGCCAGCCCCACGGCTGCTGATCTCCCGGTTTTCCATAGATCGTCACAAAGTACAGCTCCGGATCGCGCACCGGTCCGCCAGTTCGTCCGCCCTCCATCACTGCGAGCAGCGCTTCCAGGCTCATCACTGTCGCTGCCTTGGCATGACCACGATGACTTAGGCCGGTTGCTAGTAACGCTTGCGCGAGGAGCCGCTGCTCCTGCGTCATTTCCTTGATGGAGATGCCCAGGCGAGCTCGCGGAACGAAGTGCCAGTCCTGCCGGTTCGCATCTTTGAACTCGAGCTGCGTCTTCGCCTTCTGCTCCGGTGTTAGCGTTGCGAGGAAATGCTGTGCCGCGTGCGCCATTTCGCTCGTCGCTTCGTGGGCATGGAGCGCACCTTGCAAAAACAGAATCGGGAGGAGGACCAGGGGAGTTTTCATCTTGAGAGCCGCGAGCGTAATGGCCTGCGAGCAGCTTGGAAATGGCGAACACTCCCTGCGTCCGAGCACTACTTTACTTTGCGGCCTGCCATTGCTCGTCGAAGAAACCGGCGTCCACCACCGCACCCGGCGCCGCGAGATCAGGCGGCGTGCGAAGGTCGATGACCGCCCAGTCCGGCAGTTTAGGCGTTTGCACCGCGTTCGATTGGGCACTGCCCGCGCGAAAAGTGAAGCTGCTATTGACCACGACATAACGCGCCGGGTTGAGCGGATTTGGATGAATGAAAACCGGCGCATGATGCGTTGCCGGATAGCTTTTCCCACCGACCCTCACCTCCTCTGAATCCCAGCGGATCGGCAAATCCGCCGCCACCCGCGAGAGGACAGAATTGCTTGCCGTGTCGCCCCAAAGCACGAGGTGGGAATCAGCGATGACTTCCTTGGTCAGCGCCCGGTCATCAATCACTCGCACGTCCCCGCGGAAAACCGTGCGCCACTGCGCAATCGCGCGTTGCATTTCCGCTGCGGCCCAGGCACCTACCTGCGCGTTCCCGGGGGTGCCGGTGGGCCGAACAAACACAAAGCGGTCCAGAAACGCGTCATCAATGGGTCCCGTCATCCCGAGCCGCTTCCGCAAGCCCACCTCCTGAGCCGTTCGCACGACACTCCACTTGCCGCCGACCTTCTGAAAGTGAGCTGTCCAATAGTCCGTCACCGGCGGACCGACGAGTTCCTCCTCATCGATGACCACCCGAGGAGGGTGCGTTTTATCGAGAGGTGCCGGCGCGGTGGGCAGTGCAATGGTGAAGGCAGAGACGTTCTTCGTCTGGATGCGAAATGTGCCTTCGTCCACCAGCTGCGCATCGATGTCGGCGCGCGTCCAGTGACGCTCCAATCCATCGATCTTCAGCCACTCCATGGAGCCGTAGCGGAGCGTCCAAGTCGTGAAGCGCACCCGCGGCGGCATCGGCGCGCGCCCTTCAGCTGTGTGTGCGGAGAGTTTTCGGATCAACTCTGCCTTCGTTTCGGGATGATACTTATGCTCCGTCTGAGGGCCAATGAGGTGCTCCAGCGGGAGCCCTTCCGCAGCCATTGCTTTGCTCATGATTTCCGCTGCCTGACGTTGCTTGTCCAACTCTCCTGAATAGGCAATCACCGGCAGGTTCGATAGATTGGCAGCGTATGCGGTGGCGTCGTACCAGCGCCAGAGCATCTGCTCCCACCACGGGGGCGGTTCCTTGCCTTCGGCGAAGATCTTGGCGAACTCCGCCGTCTCCGCAAAACCTGCACCCGGACCAGCTGCCGCCCAACGACCGGCATGATGCGCCGCCACATGCCACGCGGCCGCGCCACCCATGGAAAATCCCGTAACGGCAATCCGTTCCGGATCAATCGCATAGCGCCTCTGCACATCCGCAAGTGCCTCGAAAAGATCTGTTTCGCCGGCGAACTTGTTCGCATTGCAGAAGCGACCGTAGAGATGAAGAACGATCGCATTCTCCGGCACGAGGTCTCCGGGATTCCTCATCCGGTCACGGAGAAAGGCCAGCTCGGAGAGCTTCTCGGCACGCCCATGAAACCACAACCACAACGGTCGCGGCGTGGACGGCGACTTCATCCAATCCTTCGGTATGACAAGGCCGTAGGGCTGGATCGAGTCGTCGACGCGGGATTGGTACGCCCGCACCACCAGTCCATCGGCCGCAGTCCAGCTGGCCCTTCCTTCCCGCAGCTCACCTAGCCGCGTGCGACCGGTGGCGAGTTGCTCTCGCGCCGCTTCGATCTCCTTTGGATCAAAGATTTCGTCGTAGCGAAGCGCCCAATCAACCGCCTTGTGGAAGATCTCCACATCAGGAAGAAGCGCGCGCAGTTCCGGGCGTGCGGTGAGTTCCACAGAAAGAGCGTTGATCTCGCGGCGGAGCGCGGCTGCGCCCTCCGTGAGTTCAGCGCGCACGGGCTCTTCGATGGTGATGCCTGCCGGAGGCACCTTGCGTTCAGCGGCGTAGACTCTGGGAACGAAGGCAGCCATCTGGACTACCATGCCTGTGGCGAGGATCGACGCGATGAGCGGCCGGCTCGAATTACTGATGGGGAGCATTTCGCCACGTTAATCACGGCGCACGAGCAATGCGCCTCTTCTCTTCACCCTCGCTCTCAGCAAATCAGGCAGCGCCCTGACATTTCCCGCTTCCGCAGGGGCGAATCACTTTGACCAGCCGCTCATCACCGAAGCGGCCAATGCCATCATCACCTCTATCGCCACTACTATGAATCTTGAATCACTTACCGATCTCTTCATCGAAGAACTTCAGGATCTTTACGACGCCGAACAGCAACTCCTGAAGGCCATGCCGAAGGTCGCCGAGGCCTGTTTCTCGGAAGATCTCCGCGAATCGTTTGTCCTGCACATGGAGCAGACGAAAGGCCAGGTCGAGCGCCTGGAGAAAATCTTCGCCACCTTCAAGTTGTCGCCCAAAGGCAAGCACTGCCGCGCGATGAAAGGCCTCATCGAGGAAGTCGAAGAGCTGCTCCAGAAAGAGAAAGGCTCCGATCCGAGCGTGCTCGACGCGGGCCTGATCATCGCCGCGCAGAAGGTCGAGCATTACGAGATCGCCGGTTACGGCTCGGTCCGCACGCTTGCGCGCACCCTCCGAGCCAAAGACGCTGAGAAGCTCCTTCAGGAGACACTCGACGAGGAAGCCGAGACGGATCGGAAACTGACGATGCTGGCCGAAAGCTCGATCAATTTGGACGCCGCAGAGGCCGACGCAGAGATCCTCGAGGAAGCTGGGCACAGCAAATAGCCCGTTTCCAGGAGAGCTGGACAAGAGCGCCCGCCGACCAGCGGGCGCTTTCTGTCGTTCCGGACGGAGCTGTTTTGGGCGCGCCTCGAACCCCCTTGGACGGTCCGGCAAGAGGCCGCCGCCAGCTGAAGTGAGGTTCACTTCCGCGGACAACACGCTTCCGGAGAGACACGG
>DASVRY010000546.1:0-7830 GCA_036388395.1 Chthoniobacteraceae bacterium | reverse complement strand
CCTTGCCGACGCTGACGCACACCCCTGTGGCGTCGGGTCGGGAGCATACCATCCTCGTCGTGGAGGATGATCCCGCCGTGCGCAGTCTCGTAAAGGAAGTATTGCTTCAGAATGAGTATCGCGTGATCGAGGCGGAGAGCGCCGACGAGGCGCTCATGCTGTGGCCGGCGCACCGCGACGAGGTAGAGTTACTCCTGACGGACATCGTGATGCCCGGCGCCGCCAACGGTATTGAACTTGCCGAGATGCTGCTCGGCGACAAGCCGGAGCTAAAGGTGATCTATACCAGCGGCTACAGCGGTGACCTATTCACCAGCGATGTCCAGCTCCACGAAGGATATAACTACCTTCCAAAGCCTTACCTTTCCTCCAAGCTAACCAGCATCTTGCGGAACGCTCTGGAACCAGCCGAGCTGGTCTTTTGAGCCAACTCGCAGCGTTGAGCGGTGAGTGGGCTGCCTAGCCGTCGGAAAATGCCAACGGCTGCCTAACGGCTGAACTCCGCCACCCGCGACTGGATGATCTTTTCCACGAAGCCGGTGTTGTACGTGCCGCGGATGAAATCCGGGTCGCGCATAATCGCCTCCTGGAACGGAATCGTCGTCTTCACCCCACGGATGATGTATTCGCTCAGCGCCCGGCGCATCCGATCGATGGCGTTGCCGCGGGAGGTCCCGGTGGCGATCACCTTGGCAATCATCGAATCGTAATGCGGCGGCACGGTGTAACCTGCGTAGGCGTGTGAATCGATGCGCACTCCACGCCCACCAGGTGCGTAGTAGAGGTCGATCTTTCCCGGGCTCGGCTGGAAATTGTGGAACGGATCCTCTGCATTCACGCGGCACTCGATGGCGTGGTATTTCAGCTTCGCATTCTTGACGAAGTGCGAGAGCGGCTCCCCTGCCGCCACCTTGATCTGCTCCTTCACGAGATCAATCCCGTACGCTTCCTCGGTGATCGTGTGCTCGACCTGGATGCGGGTATTCATCTCCATGAAGTAGAAGTTCCCCTTGTCGTCGACGAGGTACTCCATGGTTCCGGCGCCCTGGTAGCCGACCGTTTGGGCGAGCTTCACCGACGCAGCGCCCATCTTCTTGCGCAACGCCTCCGTCATCAGTGGCGACGGGCATTCCTCGATGATCTTCTGGTTGCGCCGCTGCATCGAGCAATCGCGCTCGCCGATATGCACCACATCGCCGTGCTCATCGGCCATGATCTGGAATTCGATGTGATGCGGATTCTCGATCAGCTTCTCAATGTAAACGCCCGAATTACCGAACGCCTTCTCCGCCTCCATTCGTGCGCCGTGAAAGCCCTGCACGAGCGACACGTCGTTGTGCGCCGGCCGCATGCCCTTTCCGCCACCCCCGGCGACGGCTTTGATCATCACCGGATAGCCGATCTTCTTGGCGACCTTAAGCGCTTCCTGCTCCGTCTCGACGATCCCGTCGCTCCCAGGCGTGATCGGCACACCGGCTTTCCTTGCGGTCGCACGCGCCGTGTTCTTGTCGCCCATCGCGCGGATGGCGTTTGCCGGCGGCCCGATGAACTTGATGTTGCAGCTCCCGCAGACGTCCGCGAAGTGCGCATTCTCAGCGAGGAAGCCGTAGCCAGGGTGAATCGCATCCACATCGCCGATCTCGGCCGCGGAGATGATCCGGTCGATCTTGAGGTAAGATTGATGACTCGGCGGCGGCCCAATGCAGATCGCTTCGTCGGCGAGTTGCACGTGGAGTGAATCCACATCTGCTTCCGAATAAACAGCGAGGCTGCGGATGCCGAGTTCCTTGCAGGCGCGGATAACGCGGAGCGCGATTTCGCCACGGTTGGCGACGAGGATCTTTTTAAACATCGGGGAAGGCGCGGGAGGCCGGCTTGCTTTGCGCCACTCTGGAAGTTGCAAGAGTCTGAAAAATTGCTGGAGACGCTACAGCTGGGGCAATTAACGAAGCCGGTAAAGCGGCTGCCCGAACTGCACAGGCTTGCCGTTTTCCGCCACGATCTCGGCGACGACGCCGCGCGTTTCGGCCTTGATCTCGTTCATGACTTTCATCGCCTCGATGATGCAAACGACGGTGTCTTCGGTGACTTCCTGGCCAACGCTGACGTATGTCGGCGAGTCCGGCGATGCCGCGGAGTAGAAGGTGCCGACCATCGGCGAAACGATCTCGCGCAGTTTCTCTGCTTCGTTGGCAGGGACGGCTGAAGGCGTCGCTTCGGCGCCACTGGCTCCGCCAAGTGCCGGAGCGATCGGAGCCGCAGAGGTGGCGATTACGGGCTGAAAGTCAGAACCTTTCTTCAGCGTGATTTTGAAGCCTTCCTTCTCCATTTTGAAAACGGAGAGGTCGTTCTTCCTCATCAGGGCGATGAGTTCTTTGATGTCTTTTAAGTCCAAGTGTGGTGGCTCCGTGTTGAGAGACGGCGGATGCTACGCGCCGCCTTGGAAGGAGGTCAAGCGCCTGACGAGTGCCTTTAGGTCGGAGGAACGAATTCTGCCGGGCCATTCATGCGCATCTGGCCGATCCTAGAGAGCCCGTGCCCCGCTGGGAGGAGCGGGTGCAACCAAGCGCGACATTCAGACGTTCGCCGCCAGGATCTCGACAGCGCGCTCGATTTCCGCCTCGGTATTGTAAAAGTGTGGGCTGAAGCGGAGATACTCCCGCCCCTCGCGATCGTGCCGGAGCGAGGCGACGACGTTCCCTTTTTCCAAGGCGCTGAAGAGAGCAGCGGAGCTTACGGTCCGATGCTGGAAAGTCGATGTGCCGGAAGCGGCCGGTCCGCTCGTCGGCCCAAGGACCTGAAAACCAAGCGGCTCGATCCGGGAGACGAGGTGCGCCTTTAGCTCCAGCAGCCGTGAGGCGATCGTGTCCAAACCGTGGCTAAGGATCAGGTCGAGCGCGGCCTTCATGCCATACATGCCGGCAATATTGAGCACACCGGGTTCGTAACGTTGAGCCGTCGGCACAAAGGCGATCTCATCCTGCGCAATGAAGTTTGGCGACACGACATTCCAGGCGCCGAGGAGCGTCGGTCGGAGCAATTCGAAATGCGCGCGCTTCACGTAAACAATGCCGATCGCCAGCGGCCCGAGCATCCATTTGTGTGCATCGGCGCTGAGGAAATCCACATACTTCACATCGAGCGGAAAAGCTCCCAGCGTCTGAATTGCATCCACAGAAAACAGAACTCCCCGCTGCTGCAGCAGACGGCCGATAGCGTCGACATCCACTTGGTAGCCAGTGAAGAAATGGCATGAGGCGAGCGCGACCAACCGCGTGCGCTCAGTGAGCGCCGAAGCAACCAGTTCCGGAGTGATCTCGCCCGCGCGTTCCGGCTGGAGGAACCGCACAATCACTCCCCGGCGGCGCAGCTCCAGCCACGGGTAAACATTCGCCGGGTAGTCACCGTGATAACACAGCACCTCGTCGCCCTCCCGCCACGGCAGACCATTGGCGAAGAGGCTCAGCCCAAGCGAAGTCGGCCCGAGCAGCGCAATTTCATCCGCATCCGCGCCGATCAGCTCTGCGCAGGTGGCGCGCGTCCGCTTCACATCGCGCAGCACATCACCAAACTCCTGATGATGTTCCGAGCAGCGCCGGGTGTAATCCACCACGGCATCGGCGACAACCTTCGGCAGCGCCGTCACTCCGGCATGACCGAAAAAGATGCGGTCACGACAGACGGGGAAGAGCTCCCGTCGTTGGGCTTCGTTAGGATAGAGATTCATAGAACGGCTGGCTTGTGGTGATAGCTATACGGCTGAGGAGCGCGCAACGCAGTCATCCTGAGCGCAGCCGAAGGACCCCGCCGCATCACGAGCGGGGTCGCGTGGGATGATCCCCGCACGAGCGCTTTCCTGCAAGCCACGGGGTCCTTCGACTGCGCTCCAGTCGCTGAAGCTCCCTCCGCTCCGCTCAGGATGACTCCCGGTTTGTAGAACGCGGCGGCGGAACTTTGCACCACCACCTGTCCATTCATCTTCCCTTCACGCATGATCAAACGCTGCCCGCACGGAGCCTTTCGATGAATTCGGCAAACGTTGGTGCGCTCCGAATCAGCTCGTTCAGCCGCTCCAGCTCCGCGCTATGCGCCGGCTCAGGCAAGCTCACCGTGCGCGTGCCCGCGCCATCCCGGAAGCTGATCTCATCCCACTGCATCGAGCTGATCTCGCGGATAAACCGCGCCACGGCCCGGCCCCGGAAGAAAGCCCGCGTCGTCTCCGGCGGGTGAAAAATCGCGTGCCGCACTTCCTCTTCGGAAACCAACCTGCGCATTTGTCCGCTACGCTCCAGCTCGTAGAAGAGGCCGTCTTCCAGCGAGACATTGTGGTATTCCAGATCGATCGACTGAAGCCACGGATCACTCCACTCCAGCCCTTCACTCTCGCGAAAGGTCGTGAGCAGAAAGCGCTTCGCCACCCAATCGACGCGATCCTGGCAAAGCGTCACATCCCGCTCCAAATCATCGAGCACCTTCTCCCACTCTTGCAGGAGCCACGTCGTATCCGCGTCTGAGCTATCGCCATGCTCGCGCGCTGCTGCGAGATACAGTCGCTGGATATCGACTGCAGAGATCGTTCGCCCATCACGCAGCTGAACCAGCCAACGAAACTCCTGGTCTCGACTAATTGCCTTCGTCGCCTCGATCGGCGAGGCGAGTTCGAGCTGCGGCGCTTTGCCTTGTTCGATCAAATCCAGCACAAGCGCCGTTGTGCCGATCTTTAGCGCAGTCGCAAACTGGCTCATATTTGCGTCCCCGATGATCACGTGGAAACGCCGGTATTTGCTCGCATCGGCGTGCGGCTCATCGCGTGTGTTGACCAGCGGACGCCGGTTCATCGTATCGATCGAACAGAGAACGCTGAAAAAATCCGACCGCTGCGAGATTTGATAGATACCTTGTTGGCCAGCCGCGTCTTCGCCCTCGATGCCAAGCTTGCCGGCGCCGGCGAAGATCTGTCGCGTCACGAGGAAAGGCAAAACGTCGCGAACGAGGCGGTCCCAAGCCACCGCACGGCTCATTAGATAATTATCGTGGCAGCCATAGCTATGTCCCACGAAGTCCGTGTTGTTCTTGTAAAGCCGTGCCGAACAGCCTTCCGGCAGATGCAGATTCCGTCGCCGCGCGCACTCCGCAAGGATTCGCTCGCCTGCTTGATCATGCGCGACCATCTCCTGCAGGGTCGAACATTCCGGTGTGCAGTATTCGGGATGGGCGTGGTCGTTGTAAAAGCGCGCGCCGTTGGAAAGCACCAGGTCGCTCTTAATCTCCTCAAACGATAACGGGCGATTGCGATCCAGTTCGAAGTAAGCAGCTTCATCCGTATCCTGCAGCAATTCCGCTGCGCGAAACCCGCGCGCATCCTGGTGCGGATCTTCCAGCCCGTAATCCCACTTCATCGAAGCGCCCTGCTCGGTGTAGCTGCGCACGATCTCGATCGATTCGCGCACGACATCGAGCGACTCGATGCCGTCGACGGTGATTCCGTACTCCGTCTCGATGCCGAACACGCGTTTCATCTAAGGCGTCGCTCCATGCGTAGAGCTACGATCTGCGCGCCGGAACGACGAGCACCGGACAAGCTGCAGACTTCAGGACCGACGAGGTCACGCTCCCGACGAGCAGCTCGTAAAGGGCACCATGTCCGTGGGAGCCCATTACAATTAAATCAGCGCTGTGCTCTGCTGCCTGGAGGAGAATCTTCTCGGCCATGGGTCCCTGGATGTGCAGCGCCAGCGAATCCACTAAAAGTGTTTGCTTCAGCTCCTCGAGCTGACGGTGCTCGGCATGAAGGTCGCGCGCGACGCTCATGCGCACCGTCTGCGGGCCAGGTTCGAAACCGACGAAATCCGGCTCCGGTTCCGAAACGTGCAGCAGGATGATCTTGCTGCCGAAGGCCTGCGCCAACGTCTGCGCCGCAGATAGGACCGCGGTGGTGACATCCGAGAAGTCGACGGGAACCAGAATAGTTTTCATAAGAGAATATCCTCCGCTGAAACTGTACCGCTTCGCCTCAACGGACGCCACGTCGAAAGCGGAAATGGCTCCACTCCAGCATCCGCAGCCGTCTACTCTTTGCAGCTTGTGGCCGACCTTTTCTCAGCTCCCGACTCCCCTGCCCCAGACTTCACGGCTGCGGCCGCTCCGCTCGCACAGCGATTGCGTCCGCAAATGCTCGAGGAATACGTCGGGCAGGAGCACATCCTTGGGGCTGGCAAACTCCTCCGTCGCGCCATCGAGGCGGATCGCATCTCTTCGATCATCCTTTTCGGCCCACCCGGCACTGGTAAGACCACGCTCGCGCAGATCATCGCGCAGTCGACGCAATCGCGCTTCGAGCGGCTCAGCGGCGTCGAGAGTACCGTCGCCGATATGCGTCGCGTCATGGCGACTGCAGCCAACCGTCTGGCGAACGGCGGCATTCGCACGATCCTGTTCGTCGATGAGATCCATCGCTTCAACAAATCCCAGCAGGACGTGCTCCTGCCGGACGTCGAGAGCGGCGTCATCCGCCTCATCGGCGCCACCACCCATAACCCGTTCTTTTATCTAAATAGCCCCCTCGTCTCGCGCTCACAGGTCTTCCAGCTCGAGCCGCTAGCTCCGGAGCACCTCCTCATTCTCCTCCGGCGCGCGTTGGCGGACCCCACGCGTGGCTTCGGAACTCGAAAGGTTTTGGCCAGTGATGAGGCGCTTCTCCACCTCGCGACCACTGCTGACGGCGACGGACGAAAATGCCTGAACGCACTGGAGATCGGCATCCTCACCACACCGGCGAGCGCAGATGGTGTGATCCACTTCGATCTGAGCGCGGCGGAAGAGAGCATTCAGAAGAAGGCCGTGGTCTACGATGGGGACGGCGATCAGCACTACGACACGATCAGCGCCTTTATCAAAAGCATGCGTGGGAGCGATCCGGACGCTGCGCTCTACTGGCTCGCGAAGATGCTCTACGCTGGTGAAGAGGTCCGCTTCATCGCACGGCGGATTGTGATCTGCGCGAGCGAAGATATAGGCATGGCCGATCCGCAGGCCTTGGTCATTGCGGTCGCCGCACAGCAGGCCGTTGAATTTGTCGGCTTGCCGGAAGCTCAGATACCCCTCGCACATGCCGCCGTCTATCTCGCCACTGCACCGAAGAGCAATCGTGCCTATACCGCGCTGCTCGCCGCGAAGGAGGAGGTGCAGAAAGGCGTGACCCTGGCTGTGCCGCGGCACCTGCGCGACAAGAGCCACACAAAAGCCGCGGAAGCATTTGCACACAAAGGCTACCAATACAGCCACGATTTTGAAGGCGCTTACGTCCCCCAAGCCTACCTCCCGGAGGGTCGACGATACTACGAACCGGGGGAGCAGGGTTACGAGAAGCGCGTCAAGGAACGACTCGAATATTGGCGGGCGCTCTTCGAGCAAGCGAACCCGCCGACAAACGCCCAGTGAAGGGCTGCTGCCTAATACAACATCGTCTCGTCGGGCGGGTCCGTCTTCTCGACGGTATCCGCCTGGAGCACGGCGATACGGCGGCCGTTCTCGAGCGGGAAGGTGGCCTTGCCAACAATTCGCACCCACGTCATCTCCGGAATGTCGGGCTGTTTTGCGGCCTCGACCAGTGTCGCCACCGGACGCGCATCGGCGGCACAGCAGGTCATGAACATCCGCACGGCTTTGAAGCGCTTGCCAGTAGCGTTGCTCGTCTTGTCGGGCATGAGCTGCCCGGTGAGCACGACGCGTTTATTTTCGAAGTCCCCGCGCAACTGCGTATCCTGCGCAGCGTAGAGCAGATCGAGGACTTCGGCGACGATCGTGCCGTCTGCCGTGCGCTGAAGATAA
>DASVRY010000545.1:0-6574 GCA_036388395.1 Chthoniobacteraceae bacterium | reverse complement strand
GAAGCTGCACAGCCTGCTCGGGCGTGAGCTGCTTTGGTGTCGCCTGAGCGGGCGGATCGGCAGGAACCGCGGGCGCGACTGGAATCTCAGCAGGTGCGGCTGGTGCTGTCGGCGTGACCGCGGGCGCAGCCGTCTGCGCATGCCCAACGAGCGGAGCACAGGTGAAGGCGAGAGCCGCCGAAGCCGCGAGGAATCTCATAGGGTGCGGGGAAGCTACGCGGTCAGACCTTTCGCTGCAATGTCCCGCCGAAAGTGTCGGTCTTGAAAATGCACCAGCTCCGCCGCGGCATACGCACGGTGACGCGCCTCAGCAAGCGTCGGTGCGAGCGCAGTGACGCCGAGCACGCGGCCACCGGCGGTGACGAACTGCTCCCCATTGCGCTTGGTGCCGGCGTGGAAAACCGTCGCATCCTCACCAGCTTGCGTGATCCCGTCGATCGGCAGGCCCGTCGCATAGCTACCGGGATAGCCGCCAGAGGCCATGACCACACACACTGCAGCGTCCGGCTTCCACTTTGCCGAAATTTGATCCAGCCGCCCGTCGATCGTCGCTTCCAGGAGATCGACCAGATCGCCCTCCAGCCGCGGGAGCAGCACCTGCGTCTCGGGATCACCGAAGCGGCAGTTGAACTCCAGCACCTTTGGTCCTTCGGCGGTGATCATCAGGCCCGGGAAAAGCATGCCTTGGAAATGCAGTCCGTCGCGCGCGAGCCCCGCAATGAACGGATCGAGAATCTCCCGCCGCACTCGCGTTTCCATCTCCGGCGTGAGAAGCCGCTCAGGTGGGCTGAAGGTGCCCATGCCGCCGGTATTCGGGCCTTCGTCGCCGTCGCATGCCCGCTTGTGATCCTGCGCACCAGGGAAGAGCAGGTAATTGCGTCCATCGACCAGCGCATGAATCGAACACTCTTCACCGACGAGAAATTCCTCGATGAGGATGCGCCGCCCCGCATCGCCAAATTTTTGCAGCTCCATGATGTCGTTAATCGCCATCGCCGCCATCCACGGCGTCGTCGCGATGATCACCCCTTTGCCGAGCGCGAGCCCGTCGGCCTTGACCACAATCGGATACTTCACCGTGCGGCAGAAAAGCTGCGCATCTTCGCTGCGCTCAAAGCTGCCGGAACGTGCGGTGGGGATGCCGTGCCGCTCCATGAATTCCTTGGCGAAGACCTTCGATGACTCAAGCTGCGCGGCGGCTTTCGTCGGACCGAAGATGCGGAGGCCATTTTCCTGGAAGAGATCAACCAACCCGGCGGCGAGGACGTCATCCGGACCGACCACCGTGAGATCGATCTGCTGCTCACGGGCGAACTGCAGCAGTGCGGCAGAGTCGCTCGCCTTGATCGGAACGCAGGTAGCGTCGTGGGCGATACCGGCATTTCCCGGGGCGCAAAAGACCGCGGTGACGCGTGGGGATTGGCGGAGCTTCCAGACGAGGGCGTGTTCGCGGCCGCCACTGCCGATGACGAGGATCTTCATTGCAAGGCCGCGGAGCGTAGAGGAGCCGCAGCCGGCGCGCAATCGGCGTTACAGGCCACTCGGCAATCGCGGTCTCTGCACGCCGCCTGCAAAGTGATGCAGCGCGTGCGTCACCCCGTCCGGGCCCTGCCACGCGAGATACTCGCGGATCGCCTGAGTCACGAATTCCTTTGCCTGCGCCACCGCCTGGATGAGCGACAGCCCGTGACTCACGCCCGAAGCGATCGCCGCCGCGTATGTGCAGCCGGTGCCGTGTGTGGAGACGCCCTCAATGAAAGGTGCGCTGAATTCCCGATCCACGCTGGGGCCGATCAAAATATCGGTCGCAGTGGTGCCGCGGAGATGTCCGCCTTTGAGCAGAAAAGCGGTGCCGAACTTTGCCACGAGCTCCTCTCCCGCTGCTCGAAGCTCCGCCAAAGTGGTGATTTCCCGGCCGGTGAGCGTCCGCACTTCATCCATGTTCGGCGTGATCAGCCCAGCCAGCGGGAAGAGCCGCTCACGGTAAAGGGCGATCGCCTCCGGCAGCAGGAGCGGATCACCGCTCGTCGCGACCATTACGGGGTCGACCACGAGAAATGGCCGCACCTCGGAACGTGCGAATTCCTCCTCCAGCACATCGCAGACGGCGCCGATGATCTCTCGCGAGTAGAGCATCCCGGTTTTCAGCGCAGCGATCGGGAAGGCGCGGAAGAGCAGCCGGATCTGCTCCGAGACGATCTCCGGCGTCATCGGCTGAATGGCGCTGACTTTTCCTGGCACCTCGGCGACGACACAGGTAATCGCGGTCACGCCGTAGACGCCAAGCGCGCTCATCGTTTTCAGATCGGCCTGCGCGCCCGCGCCCGCGCTGTTGTCGGAGCCGGCAATCGTCAGCACCACGGGAGGATTTTGCATTGAGGTGAAAATTGGGTTTCGGAAAGTGGCGGATGAACCGATGATGCGGCGCTGGCGTCTGCCGAACCAGCGTTTGAATTTAGCTAAGCGAAACCCCCAACTGCGATGCCAGCCACAATAATTACCGAGCTGCAAGGCCTGCACGTCTCGATCGATCGCGTCGTTTACATGCCGCACCTGGAGGCGCCCGAGGATCGGCCGCACCCGTTCGCCTACTTCATCACGATCCACAACGATTCGACGGAGACGGTGACGATCCGAGGCCGGAAGTGGATCGTTGTGGATCAAGAGGGGCAGCAGATCGTCGTCGAGGGCGATGGTGTGGTGGGAAAATGCCCGCGCCTCGATTCCGGCGAGTCGTTCTCCTACAACAGCTACCACGTAATCAGCTCGGACAGCGTAGCCCACGGCTGCTTTTTCGGCGTGACGGAAGACGGCGGCCGCGTCTTCACGCGAATCCCGCCGTTTGAACTACAGATTCCGAGATAGGAGCGGGGACAGCTGAACGTTAGCGAGGCATTGGCGTGCCTGCAACGCGTGTGGGAGAAAGGCGTTAAGCGCCGTAGGGGCGGTGTCACAGACGTGTCATTCTGAGCGGAACGAAAGGAGCTTCAGCCACTGGAGTGAAGTCGAAGAACCCCGTCGCAATGGGAAGACCTACTTCCATCCAGCAGACGCATGCAGGAGTGCCTGATACAGCACCGCTCGTAACGCGGCGGGGCCCTTCGGCTTCGCTCAGGATGACTCCGGGGGCTTGATCGCACCCCGGCAGTTCCTCGCCGGCGACATTCCATTTGCGCGGAGTGCTCAGCAAGTGTGATACTGCCGACCCTTATATGACTTTGACCGAAAAGATCCTCGCGCGCGCCAGTGGCAAAAGCCGCGTCGAAGCGGGCGACAACGTGTGGGTGAATGTGGACGTGCTCATGACGCACGACGTTTGCGGCCCAGGCACGATTGGCGTCTTCAAGCGCGAATTCGGTCAGCAGGCCCGCGTCTGGGACTCGAAGAGGGTCGTCATCATCCCGGATCACTACATCTTTACCGCGGATTCCATGTCGAACCGCAACGTCGACATCCTCCGCGACTTCGCTCGCGAGCAGGGGCTCCCTTATTTCTACGACGTGATCGATGACGAGAACGGGCACTGGCAGTTCGACGCGTCGCGCGGTCAGCTGAAGCAGCAATACGGCTCGCGCTACACCGGCGTCTGCCACACCACGCTGCCTTGGAAAGGCCACACGCGTCCGGGTGAAATCCTTTTCGGCACCGACTCGCATACCTGCATGGCGGGGGCGTTCAATCAGTTCGCGACCGGCATCGGGAATACCGACGCCGGGTTCATCCTCGGCACGGGCAAGCTGCTCATCAAGGTGCCGGAGTCGATGCGCTTTTTCCTTGAAGGCGCGATGCGTCCCGGCGTCATGGCCAAAGACGTGATCCTGCACGTGATCGGCGACATCGGTTTCGACGGCGCCACTTATCGCGCGATGCAGTGGGAAGGCCCAGGCGTGAACTCGATGAACATGGATGACCGCATGACGATCGCAAACATGGCGATCGAGGCAGGCGGCAAGAACGCGATGTTCCCGTGCGATCAGAAGACGATCGACTACGTGAACGAGCGGACCGCCGAGAACGGCACGAAGAGCGAGTTCGAGCCGGTGGACCTCGAGGCGGACCAGAAGTTCATCTACGACAAGGTCTTCAATCTTTCTGAGCTGGAGCCAACCGTCGCCTGCCATCCAGATCCAGGTCAGCGGAAGCTCGCGAAGGAGCTCGGTCACATCCAGCTGGACCGCGCTTACATCGGCTCGTGCACCGGCGGCAAGACGAGCGATTTCCTCGCTTTCGCTGAAGTGGTCAAAGGCAAGACGGTAAAGATCGATACCTTTGGCGTGCCCGCGACGACGAAGGTCGTGCAGGAGCTGAAGGAGACCCGCTGGAACGGTTCGACTGTCTGGGAAGTTCTCGAAAGTGCCGGTGTTCGGATGACCGAGAACGCCTCCTGCGCCGCCTGCCTCGGCGGGCCCGTGGATACCTTTGGACGCCTAAATACGCCGATGAAGTGCATCAGCGCGACGAACCGGAATTTTCCCGGCCGCATGGGCAACAAAGAGAGCCAGGTCTATCTCGCCAGCCCGTACACCGTCGCCGCCAGCGCGCTTACCGGAAAGATCACGGATCCTCGCGAATTCGTCGGTTAACCGGCGCATCGCCGAATTCGGGAGAAGTTCGGGAGTTTGATCATGTGTGCCGTCGTCGCGAAAAGCTCCGCACTTTGCCTGCTGCTCGCGGTGGCGCTGCTCTGTGCGGGCTGCGAAACGGCGCAGGTCGCGCCGCCGGGCAGCCGTTACGTGGTGAACACCACCCGCGCCGCTTTTTTCAAATATGGTCCCGCGCAGAGCTTCGGACCGGACTTCAACCTCATCCAAGGTCAGCGCGTGACGATGCTCGAGCGCTCCTTTGGCTACAGTCGGGTGACCACCGACGAAGGCGTGACCGGCTACATCGCGACCGACCAGATTCAACTCGCGCCGCCGGAGCCATTCGAGGCGCGGCCTGTGACCTCGGCAAAACTCCCGCCACTTTTCTCCTCACGTGAGAAGAAGACCGGCAGAAATTCACAGGGGAGCCCCGGCCGTTCCACCTCGAGCGGCAAGCCGAAGCGCAGCTCGGTGCAGCCCACGCCGAGTGATCCGCTCTTTGATGTCAGCGACGTACCGGCTCCGCTTCCGCAAGAGCCCGCTGCGCCTGCTCCAGGTTTTCGCTTCTAATGAAGCCCCTCATCCTTTTCTAATCCCAATCGCCATGTCGCACACCGTCACCAGCCCCGTCTACGTCTGCGCCGATAATATCGACACCGACCAGATCATCCCCGCGCAATACCTCACGCTGGTGCCAACGATCGCCGAGGAATACGAGAAGCTAGGCAGCTACGCGCTCATCGGTCTGCCGGACGAGTTTTACCCGACGCGCTTCGTGCCTGAAGGCGAACTGAAAACGCCATATCAAATCGTCATCGCCGGCCGGAACTTTGGTTGCGGCAGCTCTCGTGAACATGCGCCGATCGCCATGGGCGCCGCTGGTGTCCAAGTGGTGGTGGCGGAAAGCTTCGCGCGCATCTTTTTCCGGAACTGTGTCGCGACTGGGGAGCTGTATCCTTACGACGCAGCGGAGCGGCTTTGCGATAAGGTGAAGACCGGCGACATCGCCACGCTGGACTTTGACAATGATACGCTGACGGTGAACGGCACGACCTACAACCTAAAGCCGCTCGGTGAAGTGCGGCCGGTGATCGATGCCGGCGGGATTTTCAATTACGCCCGCCAGAGCGGGATGATCGCTGCGAAGGCGTAGCCGCATCTCCGATCGTCCTCGTCCTCGTCCTCCTACTCGCACTCGTCCTCGGTAGCGCGGTGAGGTGAACGAGGACGAGTAGAAGTAGGAGGATGATCAGGAAAGGATCAGGGCACGCGCTTGATCTCGTATTTCCGAGCGACCGGCTGCGCTACTTCGTAGATCTGCTTCTCGAATTCGCGGCCTTTGGCAATCAGCTCATCCACGCGGAGCTTCATCTCTGCGCGGAACGTCGCGAGCGCTGCTTCCTTTTCCGCGAGCTGCGGACTGTTCGTCTCACGCGCCTTTTCGACGTCCCGGGAGCGTCCTTTGAGTTGCCCCCACTGGTCCCGGAGCGGACGAATCGCTTCGTCGTTCCGCTTCTTGTTCAGCTCCGCGACTTTCCCGGCTTGTTGATGCTGCGGGGTCTTGTCGTTACCGGCAAGATCCACGCCGCCGGCGAGCTCCAGATCGCTGAAGCTCCCGATCACCTGCCCCTCAATCGCAAGCTGGTAAGTGCCGGATGCAAGCTGGCCGACGACAAGCCGCTCAATGTTCAAGCGCGTTGCTGCGTCCGTCAGTTCGTAGCCTTTCCTCGCCGGCTCCGGAAGAACCCACGGAAGCGCGCGCGCCTTCAGGGTGAAGCTCACGGATTCTTCGGTGCCGGCGACGTCGCTCAGCTCCCCGTTCTCCGCGGTGGCCGTGCGTTTCCCATCCTGCACAACTGAGCTAACACGCGAAACGATCGGCGCCTGCAGCACGTCTTCGAGCAGCGCCACCGCCATCACCGCCTGTCCTGGAGCGTCCGGATGCACTGCGTCCCGGATCATCGTAAACGCCGGATCCTTCTTCCGTTCGG
>DASVRY010000544.1:0-17300 GCA_036388395.1 Chthoniobacteraceae bacterium | reverse complement strand
GTGAACGCGCCAAACTCGACGAAGTGGTTGCCGCTACCGCTGGTGCCAAGTTGCTTCCACGCCTTGTCGCGGAGCCGCTCGGTCACCGGCGACACGGTCCAGTCTTCGTCCATCACGTCGTGTTGACGCCGCTGCTTGAATTCGCAGCCCATGCCGAAGCGCGTCTCACTTTCAATGATGTTCGTCAGCCGGTCGCGCTGTCCGGCGAGCGTGTTCCCCTTGCGGTCGTAAACGCTCAGCTTCATCCGGCAGGCGATGTCCACGCCGACGGCATACGGGATCACTGCATTATCCGTGGCCAGGACTCCGCCGATTGGGAGGCCGTATCCGAGGTGAGCGTCGGGCATGAGCGCGCCAGCGACTGCGATTGGCAAGGCACAGGCATTCGCCATTTGCTGCACCGCTTGCGCCTCCAGTCCTTCGCCCCACTGGCGCCACGGCGCGAGCTCGGCGCGGGGGGTGAATGGCGGCCGGTAAATGGCACGTGCGAGCGGCGCCCGCAGATCATCCGCGAGAAACGCGGGGGGATTGCCAACGATGCTGCCGAGCTCCTGCTCGAGCTGAGTGCCATCGTATCCCTGCTCCACGAGTTTCTTGATCAAGGCAAAAGCAAGTTTGATAGGCTCACCGGCAGGTATGCCGAGGCGGAGGAGATCTTGGGCGTGCATAGGATCAGGTCGTGAAGATGACAGGTGCTGCCGCTCGGAGGGTGAAGATTCGGTGCAACCGTATATTGTTCGTAACGGCGAACTGGTTTGGCCGACGCGAGCGTCCCCACTCGAGTGACGCGGGCGCGGATGGTCGCTCTTTGCACAGCGTAAATCACCTTCTGACGGCCTTGCGCAGCCGCGAGATTCTTAGAGACATCCGGAGCGGATTTCCTTTAGGTTCCTTCGTTATGCCGAAAGCCGAGAAAGCAGCAACCCCCGCCAAAGCCACCAAAACCGCGCGCAAGCCGAATCCAGCTCTGATGAAGCCCGTCCAGCCAGACGAGGCTCTCTCTGTAGTCGTCGGCTCGAAGCCACTCCCCCGCAGCGAACTCACCAAGAAGATTTGGGAGTACATCAAGAAGAACAATCTTCAGGACGAGAAGAAGCGGACGCTGATCAATGCCGATGACGCATTGAAGGCCGTCTTCAATGGTAAGAAGCAAGTGACGATGTTCGAGATGACGAAGCTCGTCTCGGGACACGTTAAGTAAATTCCCGCCGCCCTGCGGCTGAGTCTCGGTCTTTCTCCCGGCATATTGCTGCCGAGATCCACCCATCACTGTTTCTCCGAGACGGTGCGAGGTTGCAACCTTGTCAGGGGAAAAGACGAGGCTCGGCCGCTGCGGAGGCGGTTGAGAGTCGATGTTGTGGCGAGTTGAGAGGCGGACCGCGAAGGCCACCACTCACCTCTCACGAATCACTAATCAGGACGTCGCTTCAAACGGCGTGTCGAAGCGCCGCCACGCGCGCACGGTTAAGGCCGCAGCCGCGACCGTCAACCCGCCGGCGAGCCCGATCCATACACCGGCTGCACCCCAGCCGGCGCTGAGCCCGAGGTAAGCTCCGCCGGGCAGCGCGAGGCCCCAATAGGCGAGGAGCGCGACCCATGCGGGCACGCGCACATCGTTGATCCCGCGCAATGCGCCTGCGCAGACGACCTGCAGGCCATCGACGAGTTGGAAGAAGCCTGCGACGATCAGCAGACCGGCCGCAATTTTCACCACCCCAGGATCGGTGACAAACTGACGCGCGATCCACTCGCCGCAGAGGAGGAAGACAGTCATCGAAAGCGCCATGAAGACGAGGGCGTAAAGCCAGCCAGAGGCGAGAACGCGCCTGAGTCGCGCATATTCGTGCGCACCGACTATTTCGCCGACGCGCACGGTGATCGCCATTGCCACGCCGAGCGGCACCATGAAAGTCGTCGCCGCACACGTGATCGCCACCTGGTGCGCGGCCAGCGGCACCGCGCCGAGCGTCCCGATGAGCAGAGATGCGCAGGCGAAAGCTGAAACTTCGGTGAGCAGTTGCAGACTTGCTGGAAAGCCGATCGCGAGCAGCGTGGCAAAAGATGCAGTCGTCGTCCTCGTCCACCAGCGGCTCGGCATCCAGAGCCGGACTGCTGTCGAACGGGTCATCCAAACGAACATTGCGACCGCCGTCGCACATCGCGCGGCGAGCGTTGCCCAGCCTGCACCCTCAAGGCCAAGCGCCGGGAAGCCCCAGCGGCCATAGATCCAGAGCCAGTTGAGGAACATGTTCAGCAGCACGCCGCTGAAGAGAATCCAGAACGCCGGCCACGGCTTGTTCAGCGCGTCGGCATGATTCTTCCACGCCATCGAGAGCATCGCCGGGATGAAGGAACCAGCGACGATCACCAGATAGGTGGGCGTGCTTGCCACCACTTCGGGGGGTTGCCCAAGCCGGCTGAGCAACGGAATGCCGGCAACTGCCATCGCCATTACGCCGAGAGCGAAGAGCAACGCCAGCCATGTGCCGTGCCGCAATGCGTCGGCCGCGTCTCCCGGGCGACCTGCTCCGCGGGCCTGAGAAACGCGCACGGAGATCGACGAGAGCAGCCCAATCGAAAGCACATATGGCACAGCGAGCACGGTATTCGTGAGCGTGGCCGCTCCAAGTTCCGTCACTCCGAGCTGACCGACCATCACCGTGTCGACGACACTGATGAGCATCTGGCTCACCTGGCCGGAGATTAGCGGCAGAGCAAGGGTAATCGTCTCGCGACATTCCGCGCCGAAGCTCGGCAACGCTCCGCCTGCAGAAGCCGTTAGTGGCTCCCGGGCACCCATGGAAGAGTCGTGAAGATGTGACATTGACGATGCAAAACCCGCCGTTGCTACGCCGGATGAATGCCGACGGCAGATTGGCGCTCCGCCGTTTAGCAGCGCGAATTAGCTGGATGTGCCTTGGCTACGCCTGAGCCAGCAGGCTCAACACCGCTTTCTGCGCGTGGAGCCGATTCTCCGCCTGATCGAAGATCGTTCCGGCATGTGCCTCCAGCACCTCTTCGCTGATTTCCTTCCCGCGATACGCAGGAAGGCAATGCATAACCAGCGCACTTGCCTTGGCCTTGGCCACGACTGCGCTGCTGATCTGAAACTTCGCCAACTGCGCGAGGCGGAAAGCCGCTTCTTCTTCCTTGCCCATGCTCACCCACACATCGGTGTAGAGCACGTCGGCGCCTGCGGCCGCCGCATCGAGATCTTCGGTGACACTCACCCGGCCAGAACCCAAGCGGCTGAGCAGCGCTGCGTCGGGCTGGAACGGTTTCGGCGCGGCAATCCGCAGCTCGAAGTCCAGCTTCGCCGCGGCCCAGGCCCACGAGATCGGCACATTGCACGCGCCGTCGCCAACAAAGGTGACGACCTTTCCTTCGATCGATCCGAGCTTTTCCTGGATCGTCTGAAGGTCGGCAAGGATCTGGCACGGGTGCTCTTGATCCGTCAGCGCGTTAATCGTTGGGATGCCGCTGAACTCCGCAAACTCATCCACATCACTCTGTGCAAAGGTGCGAATCACCGCGCCGTGCAGCATGCGGCCCATGACGCGGGCGGTGTCTTTAATCGGCTCACCGCGTCCGAGCTGGATATCGGTGGCATTGAGAAAGAGCACATCGCCGCCGAGTTCGCGGATGCCAACTTCGAAGCTTACGCGAGTCCGTGTGGACGATTTGCTGAACATCATCGCCCAGCACTGATGCCGCAACGGATGCTTCTCGTGCCGCCCGCGCGTCGCCTTCATCTGGACAGCAACACGGAGGATCTCGTGAATCTCAGAAGCGCTGAGCGACTCGATGGAGAGCAGATGTTTCTTGGCTATAGCGAAGGTGAAAAACTAGGCGGCAAAGCTCGCGAGGACCTCGCGCAAAATGCCCGCAGCTTCATCGATTTCGGCGCGGGTGACATTGAGCGGCGGCAACCAACGCACTGCGTGTGTGCCGGACGGCACCGTGAGCAACCCGGCGGTATGCAGCGCCTCGACGAGGAACAGACTTGGCGGGCGAGCCGCCGTCGCGGGGACATGAGTTGCAAAGTCAGCGACGAGTTCGATGCCAATCATCAAGCCGACGCCGCGCACTTCTTTGATCAAGGGTGAGGCGATCGCCTTTAGGGCTCCGAGTGCATGAGCACCTACGCTGCGAGCGTTCTCGAGCATCCCCTCTTCCTCGATCACTGCGAGGACTTCGTTCGCACCGGCGCAGACGAGCGGCGTCCCGCCAAAGGTGGTGCCATGCGACCCCGGCCCGAGCAAGTCGCAGAGCGGCTTCTGCTCGCCGGTTTTCAGCAACACCGGGCGATCGCTCACCCAGATCGCGCCGAGCGGAAATCCACCCGCGATGCCTTTGGCCCAGCTCACTGCATCGGGCATGAGCTCGCTATTGCCGGTGAGAGTTTTCCAACCGCACCAGTCGCCTGTGCGCCCGAGGCCACACTGCACCTCGTCGAACATGAGCAGGAGATTGTGCATGTCGCACAAATCGCGCGCGTGCTTGAGGAATTCAGGGGTCGCGGGATTGATGCCGCTTTCGCCCTGCACGGGCTCGAGGAGCACGGCTACGGTGTCGGGCTCCTGGACGGCAGCGAGGAGCGCAGGTCCGTCATTGAAAGGCACATGGGTAAACCCCTGGACCATTGGCTCGAAGCCGCGTTTCACCTTTTCCTGCCCAGTCGCCGAGATGCCGCCGAGCGTCCGGCCGTGGAAAGATCCCGTCATGGTCAGGATCCCGTGGCGATATTGCTCCGGCATCACCTCTTCGCCGACGGTGTGCTTCGGCACGGGCGGAGCGCATTCGTTGCCAAATTTTCGCGCGAGCTTGAAGAGCGCCTCGTTCGCCTCGGCGCCGCTGTTGCAGAAGAAAACCTTCCCTGGCGCGCCGACAAGACGCACGAGTCGCTCGGCGAGCAGAGCCTGCGGGCGGGTGAAATACAGATTCGAGGTGTGAACGAGCTGAGCGATTTGCTCCTGCATCTTCCCGACTACGCGTGGGTGACAGTGGCCGATGGAGGTCACGGCGATACCCGCTCCGAAATCGAGATAAGCGCGCCCGTTCTCATCCCAGACCCGCGCCCCTCCGCCGCGAGCGAGCTGCAGATCGAAGCGACCGTAGGTCGGGATCACATAGCGGTCGTAGAGCTCGCGAGTAGTCGGCTGGGCGTTCATCGGAAAAAGGGGTGAGCTTACCGGGAGAGCCCGCTTTTGCACCGGAAAAGTAACGGTGTGAACGTGAAGATCTGGTGGCGTGGAGAACGGCTGGTTGGTTTTATAGCGAGGTCATCCTGAGCGAAGTCGAAGGACCCCGTCGCACAACGAGCAATGTTGCTTCGAGCAAACCTCTGCATGCTCTACGACTGGAGGGCGCTATTTCCCAAGCGGCGGGGTTCTTCGACTGTGCTCCAGTCGCTAAAGCTCCCTCCGCTCCGCTCAGAATGACTGGTTGTTCGGGCGCCTGCTGGCGGCCTCGTGCTACACGATCCAGTGCTCGAGCACCGACTGCTCATCGAGCAGCGTGAACTGGATCGAGGCGGACTCAGGGTGCGTCTCACGTTCAATGCCGCCTTTGAGCACGCGAAGCTGAAAGCTCACCGGGTCACCCGGCGCCAGCCCGAGCTTTGCCAGCGGCAGGCTGAGTTCGACAATCTCCCCTACACCCAGGGCACCGCAGCTCAGCGGCGCGGAAGAGTTTACTTGCACGGTCAGCTCTTCGCCGGCGCAGGGCCGGAGGACGCCGGTGTGGACGAGCACTCCGGCAGGTTGGAAGAAGCGCACCTGCAATTCGACGGCTTCGAACTTTAGGAACTCGATGCGGAACGAGAGCGACTCAGCATCGCTGCCGAAAAGGATCTGCCGCACAAAGCGTTCGGATCGATACATCGCGCCCTGCTCCCGACCGGCTTCATAGAGGCCGGCACCGATCCATTCGAAGAAGGAGCTGCGCGTGCCATCGATCTCCGGGCTGATGTAATGCGACGGCGGTTCGTAGAGATCGACCACGCGCGCCGTGGTGATCGGCAGCTCCAGCGCGTGCGGCGGGACTTGCCCGCAGATCGAGTAGACGTTCTTCAGGTGTTGGCGGAAGAGATTGTCGAAGAGGGCGTCATTCTCAGTCGAAAAATCCGGCCCATACCACCAGAACCAATCGCTGCCTTCCGCAGCGTAGATCTCCCGCATTGCGGCGCATTGCTGATCAGCGCTGAGTTTACCGGAATTCATCTGTCCCTGGATGAAGCGGCGCGTTTCGCCGAGCAAATCCCAGGCGCGGTTCTCCTCCTCTTCGCCGATCCAGATGTCGAAGTTGCTCCCGATCCACGAGCCGGTGTGCAACGTGGTGATCTGCTTTTTCGGAGCATGATGCCGGAAATACTCCTCGATTGTGCAGCTATGCAGGCGCTCGGAATCGGCCGCAATGCCGCCGTAGAGCGCGCGTAGAAACGCCTCGCCGCCATCAGCGAAGGTTTCCCAGGCATTTTCGCCGTCGAGAATGAGCGGGATCACCCCGTGATCGGAGGGCACAAGCTCGGAGATGTGCCGCAGGTGGAAAAGCAGATGCGCTGCAGCGCTGGCCGCGTCGTTCTTTGCAGCCATGAAGCCGATGAAATCCGAGAGCGGCTTTTCGCGGAAGACGGCGTTCACCGAAGCGCCGTCGTAGGCGACACGCCAGCCTTGGAAGAGCTCCAGATGATCGACCGTTACGCTTTTGTAGGCGGGGTCGCGTTTCAGCGAGTTGAAGAGATTCTCCTCATCGCTGCAGAAATACTCGATGCCGCTGCGCACCATCAGCGGGATCAACTCCGGCGCAATCGAGCCTTCGCTCGGCCACAGCCCGCGGGGCGGTTTCCCGAAAAGTGCGGCGTGCTGCTCGACGGCCAGCGTGAGCTGGGCCGCGGCGTCTTCCGGCCAATGAAACCGCTGCGGAAAGCTACGTCCCGGAAGACTGCGCTCGGCGAACGCGGAGTCGAACACGAGCGGGAGAATCGGGTGGAAAAAGGGCGTCGTCGTGAGCTCGGCCTGCCCGCGCTCCTCAGCGGCACGGTATTTCTCAATGACCAGCCGCATGATCTCGAGGTGGATATCGAGCACCCGATTCTTCTCTTCCTCGGTGAAGTTGCGGCCTTTGCGCTTCAGCTCGGCCAGCTCTGGGTAAAGCCGCTCGGCCGTGTAGCCGCACCACGCGAGATTGAACCACGTCTGAAGGTCGAGGAATTCCTGCGTGCTGAAGTAGCGCAATCCACGGCGGACGTCTTCGCGGTAAAGCGTCAGTCCGCGCTTGTTCAGCAGCTCCCAATAGCGCGGGAACGGCTTCACCAGATTGTCCCAGTGGATCTTGAAGAAGTTCTCCAGGAGGGTGAACTTTTCGTCGTCGTCCAGTTCCGCGGCCGGTTTTCTCGACCATTCCAGCCAGAGATCACGGATTCGACCGTCGATCAGCTCCTTGATCTGGAGCATGAGCACGGGGGTGAGGTTGAAATTCACCCGGATCGTGGGGAATTCCTCGATGATGGATACCATGTCGAGGTAGCCCTTCACCGCATGCAACCGGACCCACGGCATGAGCGCCGTGTGCGTCGTCGGATCGACGTAATACGGCTGGTGCATGTGCCAGAGAAAGACGACGTTAGCCATTCGGCGCCTGTGCTAAGCGGATTCACGCAACCTCGCAATGCAGAACGCGAGGGTTTCGCAGAACGCATACGCGCCAACGCACAGGTGCTCCGATAATGTATTACGCATGCGACCGTCCCAAAGCCGCCTCCTCATCGCGGATGACGACCAGCTAAGCCGGCAGATTCTCACCCGAACGCTGGAAAAGGCGGGCTTTTCTGTGATCGGCTGCGAAGGCGGGCAGGAAGCGCTCCAGATCCTGGAGGAGCAAGGGCCGATGCTTCTCGTTCTGGATTACGAGATGCCGGGCTTGAACGGGGCCGAGGTGTGCGCGCGGGTCCGCAGCCACGAGGATACCGCAATCGCCGGGCTGCCGATTATCATGCTTACGGGTCACACCGGGGAAGAGCAGGAAGTGGAATGTCTCCAGGCGGGGGCGAATGATTTCGTCACCAAGCCGATCAATCTCCCGATCCTCAAGGCGCGGATCGATACTCATCTGCGGCTCCATACCTTGCGCACGCAGCTCGAGGAGCAAAATGCCGAGCTGGAGCGCGCACGGCGAAATCACGAGCTGGATCTGGAAGCAGCTCGGCTCACCCAACAGGCGATCCTGCCAATCCGCGCTCCGGGAGTGGCGGGCTGGGATGTGGCAGCGCACTATCAGCCGCTCATCCAGGTCGGCGGCGACATGTACGATTGGCTGCGGCTGTCGAACGGCGACTGGCTCATCTGGATGGCCGACGCCACTGGTCACGGTGCATCAGCGGCGTTGCTCACCACTTTGACGAAACTCCTCTTTCGCCACGCCGCCTCGGAGCACACCCGGGCGTGTGACGTGATGCAGGCGGTGAATATGGAGTTCCACGCCATCTTCAAAGGTAAGTCGTTCATGACGGCGGCGTGCGTGGTCCTCCGCCCAAATACCGGCTCCGTCCATTTCGCGGGCGCAGGGCATCCGCCGCTCTTCATCCTGCGCAAGTCAGGCCAGATCGCATCCCTGATCTCCCAAAGCCCGCCCATTGGCATTCTCACCGAGCTGCCTTGCGATCAGTCCGCAACCGAGCTCAACCGAGGTGACTCGGTGCTGCTCTACACCGACGGCCTTTACAGCATGGAGGACGATTCAGGCGAGCATCTCACGCCCGCCGATGTCCGGAGCCTGATCCCTGAGAGCGCGATATCGGCATTGGATCTCCTGAACCAGACGGTGAATGCTGCCAACGCGCGGGCCAAGCTGAAGCCGCTGCCGGACGACCTAGCCGCGGTCGCAATGCGGCGAGTGTAGCGGATCCCAAGGAGTCGTCCTCGTCCTCGTCCTCCTACTCGCACTCGTCCTCGATCCGGGCGGGGTTAAAAGCAGCGAGGCGTTTTTCGATGGCGATGACGAGTAGGAGTAGGAGGACGATGGCGGAGCGCCCCGTCGCCTTCGATGTTGAAACATCGATGTTCGATCGGACCGGACGCTGATCTTCTCCCATTGCTCCACAATTCCTGATCTCATCGGCTCCACTTCCCGATGTTCAAGACTCGTCATGCAGTTCCCGGCGCTTCTCCCGCGACGCTCACCCCGGTCGATCCCGACGGTGCGTCTCAGCCCGTCCTGAAGGTCACCGAATATAACCTCACCGCAATCGAGGAACGGGTCGTCGCCTCCGTCGCTGAACTGCCCGAACCGCTCGATGACGGCAAAGTGCGCTGGCTCGAGATGAATGGGCTCGGCGATCTCGAGGCGCTGCGGGCCTTGGGCGAGAAGTTCGGTTTGCATCCGCTTGCGCTCGAGGATGTGTGGCACCTCGGCCAGCGGCCCAAAGTAGAGGCGTATGGCGATTGCCTCTTCATTGTGCTCCAGATGATCTACCGCGACCAGGAGCTGCGGCTTTGCGGGGAACAGGTGAGCTTTTTCCTCGGGAAAAACTTCCTGATCACCATCCAGGAGGAGCCGGACCACGACGTCTTCGACGCGGTCCGTGCGCGCCTGCGGACGGGCAGCGGCCGGCATCTGCGACAGAGCGGTGCAGATTACCTCAACTACGCCTTGATCGATGCGATCATCGATCAGTTCTTCCCGGTGCTGGAAGTGCTCGGCAGTTCGCTCGAGGAAATCGAGGACGACCTGCTGGAGGATCCGCGTGCTTCATGCATCGCGACGATTCACGAACATCGCCGCACCCTGACGCAGCTTCGGCGATTCGTCTGGCCGCAGCGCGACGTGATCAACGCGCTGCTGCACGACGACACCGGGCACATTCAAGATGGGACCAAGGTTTACCTGCGCGACTGTTACGACCACACCATCCGCACGATGGATATGATCGAGACGTATCGCGACGTTGCCACGGGGCTGATGGAGCTTTACCTCTCAGCCGTCGGCATGCGGACGAACGAGATCATGCGCGTGCTGACGGTAATCTCCTCGATCTTTATCCCGCTGACCTTCGTCGCCGGCGTGTACGGGATGAACTTCGATTTTGCCGACGGCAAAAAGCCGTTCAACATGCCTGAGCTGCATCACCCGTGGGGCTACCTGGCATGCCTGCTCCTGATGGCAGCGATCGCTGTGGGGCAGCTGCTCTTCTTTCGGCGCAAGAAGTGGCTGTGAGCGGGAAGTTGAGAGTTGAAGGTTGAGAGTTGAGAGGACAGTGCCGGAGGAGGTTCCGGGGAGCGCACTCGAGACGAGTGCCCTCCCCGGGACCGGCCCTGCAGCGCACCAACCAATCACCAACCATGCTTTCTCCCGTGCCGCAAATTAGCTCGCGAGGCTCCATCCGCAGCTTTTAGAATCCTGGCCTATGAAGGGCAAATGCCACAATTATTCTGGGTGCTTGCGTGCTTATCGCGGCGAGGAACTCGAGATCCCTGAAGGCGCACCACAGGTCTGTCCTGAATGCGGGAAGCCGATCGAAGCGGCGAAAGGCGGAAAGCAGCTGATGAAGATTGTCGGTGCAGCGATCGTGCTTATCGGCGTCGTTCTCGCAGTGATCGTCGCGGTTCCCTTTTTCTCCGACAAACCGCCAGGAGGCGGCGAGAAGAAGGCGGAACCCGCAGGCGAAGAGCGCTTAACAACCGGCGAAGCCACGGCCGCCGCGCCTGCAGGGACGCAGCCTCCTTCCGCAGGAAGCGCAGAGCCGCCGGCCGAAGTCACGGCTCCCGCAAACATTGATCTCGATGCCTCGCGTGCGGAAAATCGAAAGGTGAAGTCGGAAGTCCTCACCCGCATCGACCTGATGCCGAGCGTCTCGCAAAGCAACAAAGACAAGCTCTACAACAGCGTCGAGCGCGCCCGCAGCATGGGCAAGGTGCTGACGATCCCATTCGCCTCCGGAAAAACCGCGCTCGCTCCGGCCGACATAGAGGCGCTGAAGACGAATCTGGATTCCGCGCTAATCATGAAGTTGCGTGATGATCCGACAGCGGTGTTCGTCGTGCTTGGCTATGCCGATCCAAAGGGAGACGAGAAGAAGAACCTAGCGATCTCGCAAGTCCGCGCCGATGCGGTGCTCGCCGCCATGCGCGACAAATGCGGCGTGGTAAACGTGATGCACGCGGTAGCGATGGGCAGCTCCACTCTTCTCGATGCGCAGAATCTGGAAAAGAACCGCATCGTAGAAGTGTGGGCGGTGCTCCCTTGACGCAGTTTGCGCGGAGTTTTCGGAACCACGGATGGAACGGATGAAGAGCCGGGAAACCGCCGCGCGACATCGCCATCAGTGCAAGTGAGGCATACCCTCCTTGAGGTACGGCAGCAGGTATTCTCCTCCTTCCCCTTCGCCAAGCCTGCTTTGCCTCATCCACAGAAGCACCCTTGCTCACGTGCGCAATCCTCCTCATCCGTTGTCAAAAATCCGCGGAATCCGGCCGCACTGAATTGATCGGCTGAATGCCCGCCTACCTCACCGTCATCGCCGGATTGCCGCCGCAAGTGCTAACCCTTGATCCCGGCGTCACTACAGTCGGCCGATCTCCGTCTGCCGGCATTGAACTCCAGCACTTGGAGATCTCGCGGAGGCATTGCCGCTTCGCCTGGGACGGCACGACCTGCACGGTCGAGGATCTCGGCAGTGCACGCGGGACTTCGGTGAATGGAAGCCGCATCAGCACGGTCACCCGGCTGAACTCCGGCGATCAGGTTGCTCTCGGCCCGGTGGTCCTGGAGTTTTCACCGACGCAGCCGCCGCCACCGTTGCATTCCGCCGTCGAGACGCGTCAGCCGCTCGCCGCCAGCAAGATGCTCGTCCGCGGCGAGACCAGCGAACGCATCATCGTCGAACAGGAGGTGATTATTGGCCGCGATCCGAACGCCGACGTTTTCCTCAACGACCCCGGCGTCTCGCGGCGCCACGCGAGTCTGCGACCTCTGAGCAGCGGCGGCATTCTCGTCGCTGATCTGCACAGCACGGCGGGATCGTTCGTGAATGGTCACCGCTTCGATGAGCACGAGCTCACCGTTGGCGACCGCCTCCAGGTCGGGCCGTTCTGCTTCCAGTTTGACGGGCAGGCGCTTGTGCGCGTGGCAAACAGCTCCGGCGGCACAATCGAGGCGCGCTCCATCATGATGCGCTGTGGGCCGCAAGTGATCCTCGACGATCTGAGCGTCACCATTCCACCCTCCCGCTTCGTCGGCATTATAGGGCCTAGTGGCGCGGGAAAATCTTCGCTCCTGCACACCCTCTCAGGGTTACGCCCACCCGAAGGCGGTCTCGTGCTCGCCGATGGCACCAATGTCTACGATGCGGAGACAACGCAATCTTTTGGATTTGTGCCGCAGGAAGACATCGTGCATCCGGAGCTCACCGTGGCAGAGGCGCTCCGCTTCAGCGCGCGCCTGCGGCTCCCCCGAGGCACGCCGGACGTCGAGCTACAGAAGCTGATCTTGCAAACGCTCGATCAGCTCGGCCTCCGCGAGCGCGCCGGATTGCCCATCGCCCGACTCTCCGGCGGGCAACGGAAGCGCGTGAGCGTCGGCGTGGAGCTGCTTGCGAAGCCGTCCATTCTCTTCCTCGACGAGCCGAGCTCCGGCCTGGATCCAGCCACGGAGTTCCAGCTCATGGAGCTGCTCCGCGATCTTGCGGATACCGGCTGCACGATCATCTGCACGACGCACATCATGGAGAACGCGTATCTCCTCGATCAGCTCATCGTGCTGGTCGGCGGCTGCCTCGCGTTTCAAGGCTCGCCGCAGGAAGCCCGTGACTACTTCCGCGTCAACAAACTCACCGGCCTCTACGACCGCCTAGCCGATCGGCCTGCACTCGAATGGCGCAGTGCCTTCGCCGAAACAGCGCACCCAGAGCAGCATCAGCCGCTCATCGCTTCGAATGCAGCCACCACTCCCGTGCGGCGGGCCTCGGCGCTCGCGGTGCTGCTCCACCGGCAATGGGCGATCCTGCGTTCCGACTGGCGTAATTTCCTCATCCTCCTCGGCCAGCCGCTGATCATCGCGGCGCTCGTATGCTGGGTGAGCGATGCGCGCGATCTGGTGATGTTCTTTGCCTATCTCGCGACGCTGTGGTTTGGCTGCAGCAACGCCGCCCAGGAGGTGGTGAAAGAGATCGCCATCTACCGGCGGGAACGGCTCATCGGCGTCAGGACGCGCGCTTATCTCACCAGCAAATTTCTCTTTCTCACCGCGATCACTTCGCTCCAGGCGCTCCTCCTCTACGGAGCGGTGCTGATCGGTGAAGGTGGACGCGATGGCTCAGTCGCATGGCAGATCGGCGGGCTGCTCGGCACCGCACTCGCAGCGGTGGGCATCGGCCTGCTCATCTCGGCTCTGGCGCGCACGGTCATGCAAGCGGTGATGATCGTCCCCTTGATCCTCATCCCGCAGATCATTTTCTCCGGCTTCACCGTGCCTGCGCACGAGATGACTGCGCCGGTGATGCGCATCAGCCAATTCATGCCGACCTTCGCCGCGCAACGCGTGATGGACACGAGCTTCCTCTGGATGCGCCAGCTCACTGGAGACGTGATCAGCGACCATTCGCAATCCTACCGGAATCTCGACCCTGACCGCGACTTCAGCTCCCAGGATGTCTACAACCGCGCCCGCCCAGCATGGCTGGCGCTGGCCACGCATATTGCGTGGGCGGTTTTGACTTACGTCGGCGCATGGCTGGCGCTTCGACGGCGCGAACGCACTGGCTGATCCACGAAGCCGACCGACCAGCGGACCGGTCGCGATACATCAGCACGATGAAAACAGGCCCGCGCTCACTGCTTTTCGCCCTCCCAATCGTGCTCGGCTGGAGCGCCTGCACGACGCCAGAGACCGGGAGTCACCTCGGCCCGATGTCCGAAGGGACGCTGACGCAAAATACCGCTACGATCGGAGCATCGCGTTCCAGTCCAGAGCCGGAGATGGCCGGCGACCCAGAAGGCGTGGCCCGGATCGGCGGCCAGATGTTCTACGTGAAAGACCGCGGCACCACCTTGCTCACGCCAGGCCGGGTGACCGAAGGCCTGACCCTCGAGCGCAATGGGCAGGTGATGCTTCCAGACGGCCGTCGGATGAAAGTGCTGGAAGGCTGGATGATCACCCGCGGTGGCGAACTCCGTGAAGCTCCCCCGTGGCTTACCCGCCGCTGAGGTGAAGCGCCGAACCCACCGCCTTCTTTGCTTCGACTAGCGTCGGCCCCTAGCCGGCGTATGGCGGCGGCGAACCAAAAGTGCACTCCCACCGACGATCGCGAGAACCAGTGTCGCTGGCTCCGGCACTACGGTGGCCGCGTATTGGCCGACTGATTGCGCCACCTGCTCAAGCTTTGATTGATCGGCACTCTCAAGTTTAACCGCTTTCGGTTCAACGACTTGCAAGCGGATTACCGGCTCTTGGGCGATCCCGAAAGTTTGGCCCCCCAACAGCAGGAATCCGAAAACGGCACAGATCCAGAAGGATCTCGCAGTTGCCGTTTTTTGTGTCCGAAACATTGGCGTGGAGTGTCGTAGATGGCTGCCCCTCTGTCAAACGCGGTACCTCGCCGAAGGTCGGTGCTGCTCGAATTTACCCGGTGCGAATCCAGCCGCACCGTCGCCAAGGAAGGCTCCGGGATTGACACCCTCGGCTCACTCACTAGCTTTGCCGATTGATGGCGGGCGCGGCACGCGTTCTGCCGCATCTCCGTCTACTCAGTTCGACTTCTCAGCGCATCAGCCTAACCGGTATGTCACAAAAAATTCTGGTCATCGACGATAGCTTGGCCGCTTCCAAACTGGCGGAAAGCGTCCTGGCGCAGAATTTCAATGGGGTTGATGTGCTTCTCGCCCAACGCGGATCCGAAGCCTTCGATCGTTTCAACATCGCCCAGCCGGACCTCATCCTGCTCAACGAAGCGATGCCGGACATGGATGGCGAAGCGATCTGCTACCGGCTCCTTAACGATCCGGCGACAGCGAAAGTCCCAGTCGCGCTCATGGCCTCGAATGGCAACAGTGAGTCGATCGAGGAGCGCTACTCCAACGTCGTTCGAGTGCTGCAAAAGCCGCTCACGCCGGAAGCGCTCATTGAGGTCGTCACCTCCGCGCTCGCCAAGAGCAAAGGTCCACCTCCTCCCTCTCGCCAGCTCCTCTTCCACGATCCGTCACGGACGGTATTTAGCGGCCACACCGCTTTTTTCTCCCTCCGGTCAGCCCTTCAAATGACCTACGGCGATAAGCTGACGGGCGTCCTGCGATTCTTTGTCAATCGCTATCCCATCGAGCTCTTTGTCTCCAAAGGGCGGTTCCTCTTCGCGACGACCCGCAATTTTCAGCTCTATTGCCGCGAATCGCCGGTAATTCTCTCCGCGACCAATCTTGGCACAATCGCCGAAGGTCAGGTCACCCAAAGCGCCACGGGGTGCCCGCTGTTTCTCTTCCTCTCGATGCGCGGTGGCTTCCCGCATGACGACGTGATCCAGATCACTCGCGATCATGGTCAGCGTGTCTTCGCGAACCTCTGGTCCGCAGGTCGCGTGACTTTCGAGTTCGAAGAGCTCACGCAATTTCCCGACTATGCCAAGAATTTCCCACCGACGCAGGAAGATCCGGAAAACTGGTGCCTTGGCAGCCTCCGCCACGTAAAATACGAGAGCCTCATGGGCTGGCAGCGGCCGGATCCGAATGGCAGCCCCGCCTATACACGGAAGGGCTACGAGCTCATCCAGAAGCTGAAGCTGAACGATGTGGAGGCCCGTTTCGCCACCGCGATCAACGGTGCGGAATCACTGCAGTCGATCGCCAAGAAGATCGGCGTTCCGCTGAACGACGCGCTGCTCATCGTCTTCCGGTTCCTGGTGCTCGACATCATCGACTACTGGTCATCGAACGTGCTTTCATTGCCCGGCGCAGAAGGCGCGCCAAGTGGGAACGCGGGAGCGCCGCAGATGGCGGCGGCTCACTAGTTCAGCCTGCGCTCCGCCGCGGGACTACCACCGGCGCGTCCATGCCTCAGTGGCATATTTCGACCTCGCAATCTCCTCGGCGAGCGAAAGCTCCTCTGCAGTTAACTGGCGCACTTCGGGCGCGCTGCTGAAGAGCAGTGGCAGACGCTCCGCTGCGTCTGCTGGCAAGGCCACGCCCTGGATGCTCCCTTGGTGAAGCAAGCCCAGCTTGGTGCGCCGCTGGGCCGCCCCTGCAATCTTTACATCGCCCGAAAGCACATCGAACTGGCTTGGGTTGGCGAAGCAAACCGTTGACGGTTCGCGGGCGGCGTCTGCTGTGAGCCGCACCTCTAGCAGATCCGTGAAAAGCCCTGCGATGCATTCGTGAATTAGGCGATAGGAGTCCGATGCAGGCGTTGCAAAGAAGGAGTGCTCACGTGGAACAACCAGGGTGTAGGTAAGGTCCTCCCCATGCGGCACAACGCCGCCTCCGGTCCAGCGCCGGACAACCTCACGGTCGGGATAGGCTTCAGCAACAGCGGCATGCTTACCGAAGTAGCCAAAAGACACCGCCGGTCTCGCCCACCGATAGATCCTAACCAAGGGGGCGTCCGTACTTTCGAGAAGCACCTCGTCCAGCGCCATATTCAACGCGGCAGAATGTGACTCTGGGTCGGCAACGTGGATTAGCGTGGCAAAAAGCACGCCTAATCTCATCACCATAGATGATAGTCGACCAGCCTGCACCTGACGTCGGGTAGCAGCCTGCAATCGAAGAGGCTTCACGAGTTCTACAACAAGCTATTGCCACTGCACAGTGCCGACCTGGATCGCTTTTCCTAGTCCCACAAGCAGCTTCAACAGAGCTCTTGAGTCCAGGCGAAAGAAACCTCCGGCACCCAGATATTGGATGCCGGAGGTTGAGGATTGAGTTAGCAACAACGCGGAAACCTCGAAGAGGCCCGCGTCATGTATACATACTTACTGGCGACGGCGGATCAGAGCGAGACCCGCTGTAGAGAGACCCAACAGGCCAAAGACGGAGGGCTCAGGCACTGCGGCAACATCGGCGTAAGACGTTCCGATGCGGATCTCATCGATGCTAGGATCCCCCGTCGCCGCCGGTGAATGGATCACATACCTCAAAGTGTCGATGGTAAACGCGTTTGCAAACGTCGCAGTCGCGCTGGCTGTGGCAGGAGCAGTGGCTCCAAGAGCCGGATTGATGTAGAGGCTAAAGGTATCGGTGGCTAGATCGATACCTAGCACCACAAATTGCGTGCCAGTCATCGCAATCCCGCTATTCACCGGGCTGCCGAATGAACCATTG
>DASVRY010000543.1:0-2616 GCA_036388395.1 Chthoniobacteraceae bacterium | reverse complement strand
GGATCATTGTTGAGCAGCTTCCACGTGAAGTGCAGCGTCCATGGATATTGATTCGGCGAGGACATCGCCGCGAACCAGATCGCCCAATCCAGCCGCGGCTGAAATGGCGCAATCACACGCGAGCGGCGCATCGGATCACCAGGCTTGAATGGAAACTCATACGGCAGCCAAACCGACTCCGGCGTGACAACTTCGTCGCTCGTCCCTTCGAAGATGATCTCATCACGCTCTCGCCCGACGGAGCCGAACGCGCCGTAGGTATTGACCAGATGAAGCCGGTCGAACGATCCATTCATCACCTGCCCACCGGAGAAGAGATTCATCGTCGGAGCGATACTGAGGAAAGCGACAACACCTGCGTAGGCGAGGGAAAGCCCTTCCTGCAGCGGTGTTGGCACGTTGTTCTCCGCCGCCTGCTGGGCTCTCGCGACGAGCGCTTTCGGCAGCACCTTACTGAGCAGCGAGTCATCGAAGCACGCGAGCATCGGGACGATCGTGAGGTAGTTTAGGAAAGAGAGATTGCCGCTCAGGATGAGGAAGCCCTGGAAGCTGACGAGCAACACGCCAGCGATGTGCCGGGCACGTCTTGGGCCGAAAGCAAACCATGGCACGATCAGCTCGACGAGGTGATTCCAGAGCACGCCCAGCTTGTGAAACCACGCGGGCATGAAGTGAAACCAACGGGTGAGCGGATTAGGAATTGGCTGCGTCTCGTAGTGGAAGATGAGGCACGTGAGGTCGCGCCAGCATTCATCGCCACGGAGTTTGATCAGCCCCGCGCCGAGCATGATGCGGAAGCTCAGCCAGCGGAACAGCCAGATGATCAGCACAGGAGCGGGTCGCTTCGGGAATGGTCGGGCGTCGATCAACGGGCAAAGAAACATCGCGAGGAAGCCGATCTCGAGGAGCTGAATCTCCCAGCCGTAGCCATACCAATCCTGCCCGATATTCACGAACGACGTGTAGAGCACCCACAGCGCGGCCATGATCAGCACATTGGCGTAGCCCAGCATTACGACGAGTGAGAGCGCGGCGCCGACCCAGGCGAGCACGAGTAGCCCGCGATCGGAGAAACCGGCCCAGAAGAGGCTCGGCAAAAGCAGGAAACCGTCGAAGCGAGAGCCGGCGTGCGCTTCCACTCGCGCCATGAAGTCGGGCGCGGGGAGCAGGCCTTGCGATCCGATCAGCGGCAGCACCTGGAACACCACCGACATGAAGGCCGCGAAGTAAACGAGCCCGAGCAGCCGCAGGATGACGAACCGCGTCAACCAGTAGGAATGTCGTGCCTGCGCGCGGCGCAACCACGCGAGTAGCGGATTTCCTCGAGGGAACGGGTTCCATGGCACCTCGGGTTTCGCGTGCCGCTTTTCCCGCAGCCGTAACCCGCCGCACTCACCCATGGGTCCGGTTACCGACGAGCCGGCGCTCCCGTCCGCGCGGTTACGCTAGCCGCATCTCGGCGAGCGAGGCGCGAGCGCCACCGCCGCTGATGTCTGGCGTGATCGTGAGCTCGAGTGTCGAGACCTCTTCAAGATTCACGCGATACTCCTCGAGTTCCTCCACAGTGCCCGGAGGGCTGAAGTGATATTGCTGACGCACGATCTGAGCGTCCCGGTGGCCGGCGCCCGTCCAGCGAAGGACAAATTCCTGCCCGCGTTCGCATTTCTCCTCGCGAAAGCGAAGGCGGATGCGGGAAAGCCGCTGCGGCGGGTGAAAGATCAAACGGAGCGTTTGCGAGCCTGTGGTCCCCGCTCTCCAACCCGCACCACCGTTGGGCAGCAATGCAGATTCGACAGGATGGGCGGCGTCCTCGGACGTCACTTCGACATCAGCCACTGCGTCAAGATCGAGCCAGCCACCCTCCGGTCGCGAGGCTTCGGTGGTGGGCTGCGAGGTGATCCGTTTCTGCATATGCGTGGTGTCTTTCCTCTGAATCGGCTCTGCACCGATTGCTGCGGTCAAACTTCTGGCGAATGCCTGACTTACTCAGCACGGCCACGATGTTGCCAAATCGAGCACGCTCCCGGCCAAGCGGAGGGCATCTGCGGAACTTCGATCCTGAGCGCGGTTCGGGCAGCACCGATCACCAATCACCAATCACCGATCACCTTACGCCGTTCGCCCGCAGCAGTTCTTAAACTTCTTGCCGCTGCCGCAGGGGCACGGCTCGTTCCGGCCAACCTGCGTTGCCTCACGGCGTGCGGGGAATTGCAAACCTTCCGGCTCGCCGATTGCCTCAGCGGCCTCCTGGCCGCCCCCCATTGGCGGAGCGACCATGTCCATCGTACCACCCGCATCCGCACCGTCGGTCTGAGCTGCGAGCATATGCGTCGGGAGCGCGGCCAGGAACTGCTCGAAGGCCATCAGGTTCGACGTGCTGCGGAAGAGATTGTGCAGAATCTCGCCACGGATGTGCTCCATCAGCTCGCTGAAGATATCAAACGCCTCGGTCTTGTACTCGATCAGCGGATCCTTTTGCCCATATGCGCGGAGGTAAACCGCCTCGCGCAGGGAATCCATCGCGTAGAGGTGCTCCTGCCACAACCGATCGACAGCATTCAGGATGATGTAACGCTCCAGGTGCTTGACCGCGTTCGGGTCCTCGTGTTCGCACTT
>DASVRY010000542.1:0-9626 GCA_036388395.1 Chthoniobacteraceae bacterium | reverse complement strand
GAGACGACGCTGCTTGCGACGTCGGTGCTGGATGACACCGGAAGACTCGCCGGCGACCTGGTGCTGGTGGGCGGCGGAGACCCGACCTTTTCGCAGGAAAATCTGGGGCAACTTGCCGACGCAGCCATTGCGGCCGGGTTGAAGAGCGTTGCCGGCGTCGTGCGCGTGGACACGTCGCTCTTCCCCGCTGATCCGGTGAGCGAGTATTGGAACTGGGGCGATGTCGGCAACGGTTACGGCGCTGGTGCGTTCGGCCTGAACCTCGATCACAACCGGCTCGCGCTTCGTTTCGAGCCCGGCGCCCAGACTGGAGAACCGGCGCGCTTTCTCGGTGGCGTGGCGGTCGCAAGCGGCACGCGCTGGAACAATCATGTCGTCACCGGAGCGTCCGGGAGCGGCGACAACGTCCTGGTTTACTCCGAGCCTTACTCGCGTGTGATCACGATGCGCGGCACAGTGCCAGTGGGCGCGGACGTTTTCACAGTGTCAGCCGCGAACCCTGATCCTCCCGCTGTTGCCGCGGAGTTGCTCCGGGCGCGACTGGAAAAGGCGGGCGTGCGATTCGAGAGCGGCGCCGGACCATTTCCAAGCGGGGAGAAAACGGTGCTCGCCCGGCATCATTCCGCACCATTGGCGGAGATTATCAAGCACACACACGCGGCGAGCGATAACTTGGAAGCGCAGTGCTTCCTCCTCACGGTTGGCTTGCGCCAGGGTGCGCCGCCGCAACGTGCGGTGCGCGATTACTGGACGGAAGCGGGCGTGCAGTTTGTCGCCCTTCGGCTGATCGACGGGAGCGGTCTTGCCCGGGCAAACATGATCCGGCCGCTGGATCTTGCCCGCGTCGCGCACGCCGCGCGCCGTGGACCGTACGGGGACATATTCTTCGAGAGCCTCAACTCCTATGTGCAAGGTCACGCTCGCGGCAAGATTGGCGGGATGTCCGGCGTGAAGACGCAGGTCGGCTATCTGCGCCACGAAAACGGACGGCAGCTAACTTATGCTTTGATGGGCAACGGCCTCGCGCCCGGACGGGAATTTTGGGGCCGGCTCGAAGAGTTGCTCGCAGCAGTCCGGGTCACGCCGCTGAAGTGATTGCATCCTGTCTCCGGTTCCGCCACTCCACGTCCCGAGCTATGCCGCTCCCGGTTTCAAGGGCGCAGCGGCTTAACCGCGCTGCTCCCATCGATGTGAATCACGGCGTCGAACTGCTTCGACAGTCGGGCCTCGAAATAATGGCTCTGCCGTTCAGTCTGCGGCACATACACCACGCCGATCGCCCGCTCCAACCGGGGCTCGCCCATGAAAAGCACCAGATCCCCTTTCCCGCGCAATGGGAGCAGGAAGTTCTTCACTCCGGTGTCGTGGAAGAGCGCCGCGAAACAGCCAGGAAGAGCCGGACGCACGCGCTGCACCTGACCCGGTTCATCCCACCCCGTCGCTGCCATGGTCGTGCCGGTGTAGGTGGTGAAACCCAGCAGAAACGTCTCGTTCGGGCGGCGCTGGCGCATCAATTGTCCCACGTTCCACTCACCAGATTCGCCCATGGCGGTATGCCGCGCATCGCCGACATGGCTGTTGTGCGCCCACACCACGAGCTTTGCCGGTTTGGCCTCCGTGCCCAGATGAGCGAGCAATGCGTCGAGCGTGTCAGCCATGTGGCGGTCGCGCAAATTCCAGGAGGACTCACGCCCGGTAATCGAAACGCGATAGTATTCTTCCGCGCTCTTCACCACGCGCGCATTCTGAAAGGCGGAGAACCACTCCTCCCTGCGGCTGGTGTGGGTGTTGTAGGAGCGTTGCAATTCCTCAAACTGCTCCTGCGCCGCGCGTTCCTGAGACTTGCCAGAGTCGGTCAATGCCGAAAGTCCGTAACGTTCGGGTTTGGACCGGAATGCCTCAAACCCACGGTAACGATTCCGCGCACGCGTGGCCGCTGCTTCGTCCAGAGCCTGCAGCTGTTCCACGACGGCATCGGACGACTCTGGCAGGCTGTACATATCCATGCCGTAGAAACCGACCCGCGTCTCTTCAGGCGGCAGCGCCTCGTTGTGCTGGCGCATCCATTCCACCAGATCACGCACATCGGTGTTGCCCCACATCCAGAGCGGAAATTGGGCAAAGGCGGAGAGCGCCTGTTCAGCACTCTCGTCACGGCTCTGGCCGCGCACGTATTGGTCGACGCGAAGCGCGTCGGGCCAATCGCCCTCGATCACGACCGCGGCAAAACCCTTCTCCTTGATGAGGCGCTGCGTGATGCGCATGCGCTCACGGTAAAATTCGTGAGTGCCGTGGGTTGCTTCGCCCAACATGACGACGCGGGCATCCCCAATGTGCTCCATCAGCGCGTCGTAGTCTTTACTCTCGCCCGCCAGCGGTTGCACCGCACCGCGAAGCGCTTGGACCAAACTCTCTCTAGTCGCCAACGAGGATGCCTGGTCGGCGGCTTCACAAGAAACAGACCCACCGGCCAGATAGATGCCTGCCATCACATTCCAGATGAGCCTCGGCATTCGATTTCTCCTCCCGATGTTCTTCTGAGCGCCGTCGCGCGAGTTCCCGAGCCACGACGCACATCGCAATTTAGAGGCCGCCACTTCCGGAACAGTGGCACATCGAGCAGGGACGGAACCAGTCATGCCGAAATCGTAACCGCCTCCCTAGGTAATTAAACCTGACCGCCTGCTCGGGAATCTATCATCCAGAACCCAAGGCCACTCTATTCGGCCCTACTACGCTGCGCGGAGGCACCGCGTGCACTGGAGCAGCCGGGGACTTTCGATTCTGTCATATGCCTGGCCCACCACTCACGCCCGCCGAGCGGCGAGGACGTCGCGAGGCGCGGCGGGCGGCTCAGCGTGAGGCGAATGTCGGGCGCGCGGAAAAGATGCATCAGGCGCGGCTGGCTTGGGAGGGCGCGGGGGAGCGTCCGGGGGACGCAGACGAAGCCACGCTCGGGCGGTATCACGTCGGCTGCTCGGGCTGGTATTACTGGCACTGGCAGGGCGGCTTTTACCCCGCGGATCTGCCACGCGCCGACTGGTTCCCGTTCTACGCGGATCAGTTCGATACCGTGGAGTTGAACGCGCCATTCTACTCCTGGCCCACCGCGGCGACGGTGCGCACCTGGCTGAAGCAGGCGGAGAGCCGGCGCTTCATCTATACGGTGAAGGTGTCGGAGCTGATCACGCACGTGAAGCGCTTCAGCCGCACGAAGACGCTGGTGCGCGACTTCGGGCACATCGCGGATCTGCTGGGGCGGCGGATGGGTTGCTTCCTCTTCCAGCTCCCGCCGAGCTTTCGCTACACGGCACCGCGGCTGCGGCAGATCGTGGAGCAACTCGATCCCACGCGCCGGAACGTCGTCGAGTTTCGGCACGCCTCCTGGTGGAACGAACGGGTATTCGCGGCGTTTCGAGAACGCGGAATCATTTTCTGCTCCTGCAGCGGTCCGCGTCTCCCCGACGAGTTGGTGAAGACAGCGGACGAAATCTACGTGCGCTTCCACGGCCCGCACAGTTGGTACAGGCATGATTACACGCCCGCAGAGCTGGCCGAATGGACACGCCGCATCCGGGCCAGCGGCGGGACCCGCGTGTTGGCTTACTTCAACAACGACCGCGACTGTTACGCGATCAGCAACGCCAGAGAGCTGCGCCGCCAACTTGCAAGCGGGGCTGGAGCCGGGAGGCTCAGGTAAGTAGCAGCCCAGCCGACAGGTATCCTGCGCCGGCGCATTCCCTCTCGTTTCCTCTGCTCACCTTAATCGTTCCAGATGACCTGCAGGGGCGGCGGGAAAGCATTGCCGCCCGGACTCTGCCGTTGCCGTCCGTGTCCGCCTTGAGCGGGCGCATTACTTGCATCCACATCGCCACTCTCCAGTAAGCGCACGGGATGAAGACTCCCAGGACTGAAGCCTGAAGTGCACAGGCTCTTCGAACCCAAACCCGCATTGTCCGGATAAGAAAATGCTGACCAGCGCGGGGAAACTCGTAAGGTGGGTTTCGATTCGCAATGTCCTCTCGCCTGATAAACCAACGCATCCGCCGAGCTATCCGCGAGCGGAAGCTTCTCGGGGTTGCTCGGTCCAAAGGATCGACGCTAATCAAGCCGCACATCCTGTATGAGACCAAGGCGGGAGTCGTGCAGGTCTCAGGGGCGTATGTCAGCGGGTATACGTCGCACCCGGCGAAAAGCCCGTGGCGGCAATACTCTGTCCCGGAGATCCGCTCTGTCGAGGTGCTGGATGATCACTTCGAGTCTGCAGAACCTGACTACAATCCTGAGAGCAGCCGCTATCACCGCGTTCTGTGTGCGTTGAGCACGGAGCAGTCTGCGGCGACCGCGAATCTACTGCGTGCTGAATTCACTAGTCATCCGCAGCGTCTGTTCGGCACGCAAGATTTTCAGGTAGTCGCGCCTCATCCCTCTCTTACCCGTTACGATACGATCTATGGCTCCGTTCCCGCAGGGCCGGTGAGGCCGGAGGAGCAGGGAGATCTTGGTCGATTAGTAATGGACCTCAGCGCCGTTGGAATTCCTACGACGGATAAGACTTTCGCACTGCGCGTCGAAGGGGAGTCAATGTCTGGCGCAGGGATCAACGACGGAGACATCCTTGTTCTCGAGCGGCGCGAAGCACGTTCTGGAGACATTGTCGCGGCTCTAATAGATGGCCAGGTGACGCTGAAGCGCTATGTGATTACCAATAAAGGCGAGACACAGCTTCGCGCTGAAAACCCCAGCCATGCCGATATTGTGGAACTCGAAGGTTTGCAGGTTCAGGGAGTAGCAATCGGCCTCATTCGCAAGCTTTGAGGAGCAATGACAGTCACTCTTCCGCCGCCGCATGAAATCAGCGCTTCCGCTGTGCCGGTCTTTAGCTTCGCCGGATTTGCACAAAAGCATCCCCATGTTTCGATCGGTCCTCATGCGAGTCCAGACTTGGAACAAATATGTTCTGGCGAGTGGCTTGATTGGTACGCACTTACTCCGCAGCAGCGCTGGAGCGAGAGTCAAAAGCTTTGGGGAACATTCCTGGCGCTAGGAGGCTCACTTGATCCCGAGCCCGACCCTCAAAGTCCTTTCTACGATGCAGAGGCATCAGGTGAAGGCTCTGCTCATGGGCGGTCAGGCCTGCGTGTGGTACGGCGCAGCGGAGTTTAGTCGCGATACAGATCTGGTGGTGTTAATCGAAGAGGATAACCTCCGGCGTCTGCAGGATGCCCTGAGTGAGCTGAATGCGGAGCGGATTGCCGTTCCTCCTTTTCACGTAGAGTTCCTGGAACGTGGACATGCTGTTCACTTTCGATGCCATCATCCGGAAGCGCGCGGAATGCGCGTAGATATTATGTCGAAATGCGCGGGGTTGATCCGTTTCCCCAGTGTGGTCTCGCCGAGAGACTCTTCTAGATGAGGAGGACAATGCCTACGACCTGCTTTCCCTTCCCGATCTCGTATGCGCGAAGAAAACTCAGCGCGAGAAAGACTGGCCAATGCTGCGCCGACTGATGGAAGCCCACTACTTCCAACACCGCACCTCGCCGACTGCTGCGCAACTGGAGTTTTGGTTCCGGGAGATGCGAACTTCCGAACTGCTGACGGATTTGGCCATCGTTTATCCTCAAGTCTGTAAACGAATGGTGCCGGTGCGTCCTTTGCTCCAGACTGCGCTTGCAGGCGACATAGATGGAGTCAGACATCAGCTGAATACTGAGATGCTGGTGGAAAGCGCTGTGGATCGACAGTATTGGGCGCCCTTGAAAAAGGAACTGAGACTGCACGGAGGCAGCACCGCGAGTCGCACTGACGGTTAATTGCAACGTTTGCGCCAGGCGCTGAGACGTTACGCAAAGGAACACCGCGCCATGTCGAAGCGTCGATCATGAACCGTCTCCTTCTTGGTTGGCTCAGCCTTTCATCGGAAGTCAACGCTCGGTGGCGGAGACCAGTCATGCCTCTACAACCTTTGCGGTGCTGCAGTGCGTTTCCTGCACATGAAGGCGCGTCTGATCACGTTCTGGGAAGGCCTGCACACCAGCTTCTGGTTTGTGCCGACCGTCATGGTCTTGGGTGCGATCCTGCTGTCCGCGTTCACGCTTCATCTCGACGAAAACATCGACGAACGGACCGTGAACACGCTGCCGTTCGTCTTCCGCGACGGCGTGGAAGGCGCGCGGAGTCTTCTCGCCACGGTCGCCGGGTCGATGATCACGGTCACCGGCGTGACGTTCTCCGTGGTGATCGTCGCGTTCACGCTGGCTTCGTCGCAGTTCAGCCCGCGCTTGCTGCGGAACTTCATGCGCGACGTCGGCAATCAAGTCGTGCTCGGCACGTTTATCGCCGGATTCTCGTACTGCCTTTTCGTGCTGCGCGTGGTCGGCGGCCCGGGCGGGGATTTCGTCCCGCGGATCTCGGTCACCGTCGGCTTCGCGCTCACCATCGTGAGCGTTGGCGCGCTCGTTTACTTTGTGCATCACGCCTCGGCTTTGATTCAGGCGCAAAGCATCATTGCGGACGTCGGTCGCGAGTTGGATCGCTCACTCGCAGTCCTCTATCCGGATGATATTGGCACCGCCGCCGCCGAGAGCGACGCACAGCTCCCCACGGACTTCGCAGTGCGGAGTGCGAAAGTGTCGGTTGAGGAAAGCGACTACATCGAGGCCATTGACGGCGCAGGATTGCTCTCCGTCGCGGAGACGAACGACCTCATCATTTCGCTGGATTGTCGGCCGGGAGGTTTCATCGGGCCCAACGAAGTGGTGGCGCGAGTCTATCCCGCAGAGCGCGCCAGCGAAGCGGTGCTCGCGACCGTGCGCGAGGTGTTTATTTTCGCCCCGCAACGAACCCAGACGCAGGATGAAGAGTTCGCGCTTTTCGAGCTGGTTGAGATCGCCGTCCGCGCGTTGTCCGCGGCAATCAATGATCCGCACACCGCATGTCTCTGTGTGGATCGCCTCGGCGCCGCACTCGCGAAAGTCGCCGCACGCCCGGCCCCTTCCGCGTTCCGATGCGGAAGAGATGGCAAGCTCCGGGTCGTCGCGAAGCATTATGGTTTCCGTGGCCTCGCGGACGCGGCGTTCAACCAGATCCGGCAGTACGGCGCGAACAGCGTGGCCGTGACGATCCGTTTGCTGGAAGCGATTCGCATCGTGGCGCACAACGCGGTGCGCGACGAGGACCGCCGGACCCTGCTCTGCCACGCGCGCATGGTGGAACGTGCGAGCAGGCGGGCCATTCCCGAGCCACTCGACCAGGAAGACGTGCAGGAACAATTTCAGCGTGTGCTTGCTGCGCTACACGTTGCTCCGGATCTGGAGGAAGACATCTCGCCAGTCGCGCGGCAACCGGCCCGTTAACGGGAGCACGAGCGGCGTGGAAAGCCCCACGACTGCGGAGGCGGTTCAGCGCGACTCGAGCTTTGGCTCGGAACGGCCGGAGTGCAGTCACAGCTCAAACCGATAGCCGATCTCGCGGATGGTCTGGATGAACGTCGGCCGGTGCGGCTCCGGTTCGATCTTCCCGCGCAGGGTCGTGACGCAACGATCCACGCTGCGCGCCGTCACCATGATGCTGTTTCCCCAGACGGAATTCATGATGCTTTCCCGCGTCAGCGCGCAGCCGGGACGCTGGAGGAAATACTCGAGCAAACGGAACTCTTTGCTGGTCAGCGGGATCTCGGCGCCGTCCCGGAACAACCGGTGCGAAACTGTATCCAGGCGACACTTTCCAAACTCATAGCTGGAAGCCGCCCCGACCCGATGTCGCCGGAGGAAAGCCTGGACGCGCGCCATCAGTTCGCGAACGCTGAACGGCTTCGTGACGTAGTCATCCGCACCGGACTCCAGGCCGCGGACGATGTCTTCCTCCTGGCCTTTGGCGGTGAGCATCAAGATCGGCACTGCGGACTTTTCGGCCCGGACAGCGCGGCAGATTTCATAGCCGTTCACCTTGGGCAGCATCAGATCCAGGATGATCAAGTCGGGCGCTTCATTCAGTGCGAATTCCAGACCTTCTTCGCCGTTCCGCGCGAGCAGAGTGCGGTAGCCGCGGCTCGCGCAGTTGTCTTGGATCACGCGCCGAATCGTGGCGTCATCTTCGACGATGAGAATCGTGGCGGGCGTCATGCGGAAGATGGGTCGGCGAGAGGAAGATCGATGCTGAAAATGCTCCCCTCGCCCGGAATGCTATGCACCTTCACCGACCCGCCATGCGCGGCCACGATCGACTGGACGATGTTCAAACCAAGGCCGCATCCGCCGGCAGTTCGGGAGAGCCGTTGGTCCACCTGGTAAAACCTCCGGAAGATCCGGCGGCTCTCGGCTGGGGAAAGTCCGATGCCGCGATCCTCCACGGCAAAGCGAATCTTCCCGTCCCGAGCAGCGACGCGGAGGGCGATTTGCTTTTCCTCCCCGGAGTATTTGCAGGCGTTATCCAGCAGGTTGAGCAAGGCCGTGATCAAGGCATCCGCATCGCCGACAATCTCCGGCAGATCTGCGCCGATCTCGGTTTGCAAATCACAGTCTGCCGCGAGGTGGCGTTCGCCCATGGCGGCCAGCGCGCTCGTGGCGATTTGGGCAGGCTGGAGCCGGGTGAAAGCAAAGCTGAACTTGTTCCGCTCCAGGCGCGAGAAGGTCAGGAAATTGTCGATCAATCGGCTGAGGCGGGAGTTCTCCCGAGCGAGGAGCTGCAAATATTCCCGAGTCGTCGCTGGATCGAAGTCGCGCGTTTCCAGCAAAGTCTCGACCAGCGCGCGCATCGCGGTCAGCGGCGTTTTCAGCTCATGCGAGACGGTCGCGACGAGATCGTTCTTTAGCTGGGCAAGCTGCAACTGACGGCCGAAGCCGCGGGCGATCAGGACAGCCAGCAACGTCATGGCGGCGATCACCGCGCCGCCGGTCCAGCGATACGCCGCGACGCTTCGATCGGCAGCCGTGTCGAAGATGGCGTGATCGTCGAGCGAGAGTGCGAGACGCCAGCCGGGAAGATCGGGCGCGAGCGAGTGGGTCAGGAGCGCGGTCTCACCGGACGGTTCCTCGGCGGGCGGGAGGACTGCTACTTGAATGCCGCCGGGCAGCGCGTGCTCGCGGAGGAAATCTGCCAGGCGGAGACGCAAACCTGCGGTCGAAAACAAAGCCAGCGCACGGCTTCCGGAAGAAGAGACCGCCCAGACGTCCGCCAGCGGAGTGCTGCGCAATTGCTCCGGAAAATCCAATGCGGACTGAACCTCCAGGAACCGCGCCGCCAGCTCTTCTGCGGCGAGTGTCGGGAACGTCAGATCGGGTGCGAGGCGCTGCATTTCCCGCATCAGAAATCGCCGCTGCGCCGAAGGCATCACGCCAGCTTTGTAATTCACAAGACGCTGCGCCAGACGTTCGGCGATCTGACGATGCAGCGGATCATCCGGATCACCGAGCGTTTCCAGAGCGAGCAACTCCGCATTTGCCGCCACCAGACGACCTTGAGCATCGACGCTCTCGGCGTGCTGGGCGTCCCGGAATTTCGTCAGGATAAACTGCACCGTCTCGCTCGGCTTTCCCGACTGCAGCAGCGCTCGGAGTTCCGCCTGGAGAGCCTCGCCGCCGGTTGATTGCGGGCTTGGCTCCTGTGGATATCGGCGTTGGCCG
>DASVRY010000541.1:0-3936 GCA_036388395.1 Chthoniobacteraceae bacterium | reverse complement strand
TACCCAAATCTTTGCGGATGATCCCCGCATTCACCTGGCTGATCGTCGCGATCTTATCTCCAGTTGCATGAGCGACGATGTCGTTCTGATCGAGGCTCGCGTAAGGTTTACCACGACGCAGGGCGGGAAGATGCGGGAGATCCATTGGGAAGAATACGCGCGACGACGCAGGGCAGATTTATACGTCTGCGTATTAAACTGCGCAAAGCCTTTTTGAAGCTGGAGTGCAGGCCAGCGTATCTGTTGAGCGCTGCGGGGGCTGCGCGCCAGCTCTGAGTGATGATTCACCTCGCCGGGCCTGGCGTCGGTGTTGCTACGGTGCGCCTGACATGCTCTCGCAGGACGGCCTGAAGGCTGGATGCCAACATGCAAAAAACCCGCTGCCTTGCGAGCAGCGGGTTTTCTGAAAGGGCTGGATGCTTAAGCGGCCTTCGCGTGGCGGCGGCGGCGGAAGTGGGTGACGCCCACGACCATGCCGAGCACACCGGCGAGAGGGGCAAAGCTGGAAACCTCAGGCACTGCGGTGATGCGATAAATGGCCGTCTCCTCGAAGCCGCCTTCGGTCGTTAGGTCAGCCGAGACGTTCGAGCCCCATTTCTGATACATGTAGACGTAGTCTGTGGAAGCGGAACCAGCGAAGTATTCGACAGGGATGAAGAAGGCGATGTCGCCCTGCCCGCTGCCGCTATTTTCGTCGTCGTACTTGATGTAGCTATCGGTCGGCACGTCGAGATTGTAGCGAAGCGTTCCGAGCTGGCTCACGTTGGTCGTCGTCTGGCCTTTCGTCTGCGACGTATAGATCTGCAGCATGTCCAGAGAGATGAGTGACTTCTTCTGGCCGTTCGGCTCGTTGATATCGATGAGGAACGAGTAATACTGCTTTCCGCCGATCGCGACCGTGTTCAGGTCGGAGACTCGGATTTCGTGATTCCACTGCGGCTCGCGCTTGGTATTCATCACGCCTGCCGAGGTGTTGTAACCCTCCTCGGTTCCATTGGCCTGCAACGTGAGGAAGGGATCGAAGACCCCTGTGCCGGTTGGTTGAGTGAAGTCGGTGGTGAAGATTGCCCCACCGATAACTGCCGTAGAGTTTTGTGACAGGTCGTAAACCACGCCCGCCTCAGCGCGGGGTGTCAAGCAGACAGCGGCGAACATTCCGGTGTAGGCCGCGAGTTTGAGTAGCTTTTTCATATTGAGGTGCTGGTTTGGATCTGTGTGTAGAATTTCTCGAAATTATAATCCGGTCAACAGGTAATTTGCATTTTTGCGCCTAGCGCTTTCTGTGCCAAGTCTATTCTCTCGGGAAAAAGAGCGCCTTCTCCTCCGGTAGAAACTGGCCTTGACGAGCTAACTGCACGTATTCGTCTGCTTCGGCCGCGCCGGTCGCCCGGAGCAGCATACCAAAGTAGCCGGCGACTGATGGCTCCCGTAAAGTCGCTGGAGGAAGTTTCTTCAGCACTGCAAGGCCCTCGGCCGAGCGGCCTGCCTGATGGAGAGCCAGCGCGTATGTCGTTGCAAAGTCGGCGTTTGCCGAAGACTGCTCGTGCAGCTTCCGTGCGGTCTCGAGCGCGGGAGCGGGATCCTGGCCGAGGAGGAGCGAGAGCGCAGCGGTGTTATTCCGAGCTCCGGCATTTTGCGGGTCGAGTTCCAAAAACCGCTGCGCAACGCGGAGAAGCCCTGCGGTGTCGCCCTCGCTTCGGTAGAGGCGATTCAACGTGAGCAGAGCCCAATCTCCTCCAGGTGCGGCACTCGCGGCCCACAACGTCTCACGCATCGCCTCAGTCCAGCCGATCCGCGAAGGAAGATAGATCAAACGCAGAGCGGCCTCGCGACCTTTCGCAGCAGCCGTCGCGGCACTCCAGCGGGCCTTCGCCCCCTCGCGGTCGCCCTGCTCGTGAAGCGCACAAGCAGCATAGCCGAGGCGCGCGTAATCAGCCCCGCCCCATTCTCCACGGGAAGCAAACTCGAGCAACTCCGGCCACTTCTTGAGAACAAAGAGGCACTCCGCGAGGCCGATGCGCACCTGCGGATGCTCGGCCGTTTTTGTGTCGAGTGACTGGCCCCACTCCACACCGCGGGCAGCCTGACCGGAGACGCGGAACCAATCGATGAGCATCGCTGCACTTGCCGGATCTGCCGCAGCGGCGGATTGCGCGGCGGTGACGGCCTCCGCCAACTCCGGGCGGTCGAGCCGCCGGAGCAGATCGAGATGAGTGATGCGATCGGGGAATGCGGCCGCTTTGTCGTTCATCAACTCGGTGCTGCGGGCGAGCGCCTCTTCGAATTTCTGGTCGGTGATCAGCCGCGCGGTCAGGGAACGTCGAGCAAACATCTGCACCCGGCCACCTTCCGCGAGCTTCTCCAGCTTGGCGGCGGCACTGGTGCGCTTCGCCGCATCGGAAGATTGGAGATGGAGAGTGGCGAGGTTGTATTGGTGGAGCTCGTTCTCCGGCTCAAGCGCCAGTGCTTTTGTAAAGTGCTGCTCAGCCTGTTTCAAATTGCCCGCGGCCATGGCGGCGGTGCCTGCACCGGACTGAAAGGCGCCGGTGTTTTGCTCTTCCGGCGAGACGCTCGCGAGCGCCTGATTCGCAACAGCCGTCTTGCCCTGCCGCAATGCCGTGCCGGCAAAGGCGAGCGCGTCTGCGGCAGAGCCGGGGTTCAGCTCGTTCAAGCGGCGCCGCCAATCGAGAGCATCAGGCACCTGAAGCGATTCCGTGATCTTCGCCATGAGCCGTGACGCGGAGACGTTTGTCGGATCGATCTCCAAGGCGCGACGGAGCGTAAGCACGGCATTGCGATGATCGTCTTTATCGAAATATTCCTGAGCACGTTTCGTCAGCCGCTCGGGCTCGTACTTGCGGTAAAGGAGGAAGCCGCCGACGCAAAGGCCGGCGAGGATTACAAGACCGATGAGCAGCTTGAGCCACCAACGGTTTCTAGGGAGTTCGTCGTTCTCGGCTTGTGCCATGATGGACTTACTGAGCACATTTCCCGCCGTGCGTCAGCGCAAATCCTGCTCAGCACCTCGCTCCGCATGATCCCTTCGCCGTTTTCGCGTCCAGCTCAGTGGCTCATGGCGCTGTTTTTCGGCGCGCTCTGGTTTGTCCTTTGCCGCCATCTTTCAGCGCACTGGAACCTCAATCCGCAATACGGCTATGGCTGGATCGTTCCGCCTTTGGCAGCCTACCTCGCCGCGCGGCGCTGGACCACACGGCCGGCGGCATCGGCTCCGCTGAAAGGAATGGGCGCGCTTGTGATTGCGGGCGCGTTGGTCTTCGGTGCCCTCTGGCTGGTCGAAGCGCCAAACCCAGATTGGCGGCTGATCAGTTGGCTGCTCGCGCTGCTCATCGCCGGGATGTCGCTTGCGACACTAGCCGCACTGGGCGGGCGCGCCTGGGCTGCCCATTTCGCCTTCCCGATCCTCTTCACGCTGACTGCGGTTCCCTGGCCCACGGGTATCGAGATTCCGGTCGTGCAGAATCTCATGCGGATCGTCGCAATGATCACGGTCGAGGCGTTGAACTTTTTCCACGTGCCCGCGCTGCAGCAGGGGAACGTCATCGAGATCGGCGCGGGGTTGCTCGGAGTCGATGAAGCGTGCAGCGGCGTTCGATCACTGCAAGCGACCCTCATGGCCTCGCTCTTCCTGGGCGAACTCTACAGCTTTACGTTCGGCAAACGGCTCGTGTTGCTCGTTGCAGGCCTGATTGTGGCGCTGCTGACCAATGTCGCGCGGACCTTTTTCCTCGCCTGGAATGCCGCGAAAGACGGCCTGGATGCTGTGGAGAAATGGCACGATCCAGCGGGCTTCACGATTCTGACCGGCTGTCTGGTGGTCGTCTGGCTGCTCGCGTTGCTGCTCGATCACGATCCAGCCGAAGTGCCGGCCACGCCTCCGGATGCGCGGCCGAGCGGAAGCTGGTCAACGACCTTTGC